>CAZZLP010000202.1:0-3136 GCA_964654705.1 uncultured Chitinophaga sp. | reverse complement strand
CCTTGTTGCAGGGCAAAACCGCGGGAGGCCTGCTGGATCATCAACTGCTCTTCGGTAAGCTGAAATTGCATACGAACGAATTTAAAAGCAAACAAGTGTTAGTTTTGCAAAGATAAGGGGGTCAGCAAGATAAAGAACCTGAATTTTAACGCTCTGGCAGAGGCGGCCCACCCCGGCAGAGGGCAAATTGACCTACCTTTGCCAAGAATTTTAAGGGTATGAAAAAGCTGCATATTGTCTTACTGGTACTAATTGCTGTCTCCATTGCCGTATTGATCAGTTTTACCAATACCGCCAGCACCTACGATACCATCGATACGGCCAAAGAGAAGCCCGGCAAGTACGTGCACCTGATGGCCAAGCTCGATAAATCGGCCCCGATAGAATACGATGCGCTCGAGAACCCTAACTATTTGAGCTTTACGGCTACCGATTCGCTGGGCGCCTCTGTGAAGGTAATCTATCACAGCGCCAAACCCGACAATTTAGAGATGAGCGACAAGATCGTGCTGAAAGGAAAATACAAAGACGGGCAGTTTGAGTGCGAAGAAATTCAAACCAAATGCCCCTCGAAATACAAAGAGGCAGAGGCACAAGGCAAAAAACATCCCGGCAACATAGCCGACCCGCGGATGAACAATGCCACTAAATAAAACCAGTTCATGAGCTACACCGGTGAGCATCTTATCTACGGTCAGTTAGGAAACTTCTTTATTGTCTTGTCGCTGGTAGCGGCCGCGGTAGCGACATTTTCGTTTGCTCGTGCTACCCGATCTAAAGAGAATAGCGAACAAAATGCCTGGTGTCGCCTAGGACAACTGGCCTTTATGACGCAATCCATCGCGGTATTCGCCATATTTGGATTGCTTTTCTTTTTACTCCAACAACACCTTTTCGAATATCACTATGCCTGGAAGCACAGCAGCCGCTCCCTGGAGTTCAAGTACCTGCTGGCCGCCATCTGGGAAGGACAAGAAGGAAGTTTTTTATTATGGATGACCTGCCACAGCCTGTTGGGACTTGTATTACTTCGCAAGCATACGCAGTGGCGCTTGCCCGTATTGAGCGTGCTGAGCTTGGCACAATTGGCACTCACCACCATGATCACCGGCTTGTATATTTTGGGATGGAAGATGGGATCGAACCCGTTTATATTACTCCGAGACAGCGGTGTGCTGGATAATGCCCCTGCCCTGCATGTAAATTTTGACGTATCACAACCCATCCGTTCCGATTACCTGAACAGCATCAAAGACGGCAACGACCTCAATCCTTTATTACAAAATTATTGGATGGTCATTCATCCGCCTGTGTTGTTCATGGGCTTTGCCTCTACCATTATTCCCTTTGCCTACGCCATAGCCGGACTCTGGAAAAAAGATTACGGAGGATGGGTGTCAGAGGCCCTACCCTGGGCCCTTTTCTCTACGGCCGTGTTGGGCGTGGGTATCATGATGGGCGGCATGTGGGCCTATGAATCGCTCAGCTTTGGGGGGTATTGGGCCTGGGATCCGGTAGAAAACGCTTCGTTGGTGCCTTGGATGATCGGTGTGGCCGGTCTGCATACATTACTGATCTATAAATCGACCAAGCATTCACTGAGGGCCACTTATCTGTTCTTTATCTTGGGATTTTTATTTATTCTTTACTCTACTTTTTTAACACGCAGCGGAATATTAGGAGAAACCTCGGTCCATGCGTTCACCGATCTTGGCATGAACTGGCAGCTGCTGGCATTTGTAGGGTTGTTTACCCTTCCGTCGCTGGGCTGGCTGGCCTTACGCTACCGACAGATACCTGCCCCGCAAAAAGAAGAGGAGATCAGTAGCCGGGAATTTTGGATGTTCATCGGATCATTGCTCTTTTTCTTGTCGGCCTTGGTGATTATCGGGCAAACCTCGCTTCCCGTTTTCAATAAGCTGTTTGGCACCAATTTGGCGCCCCCGCAAGACGTGGAGTTCTCGTACAATAGCATCCAGATCTATGTGGCCATTATCATAGCCCTGCTAACGGCACTTACCCAGTACTTTAAATACCGGCACACCGAATCTTCTTTCTTCTGGAAGAAAATGATGATGCCCTTACTGATCACCCTTGTTTTGTTTGCCTTGTACGCCTGGTTGGTAGGCATCGATTACACCCGTAAGGGTCCCGTATTCGAGGCGTCGATCTGGTTGGCGGTGCTGTTGAGCATCTATTCTCTTGTTGCCAATCTTTTTTACATATGGATCGGTGCCAATGGCCGATTAAGAAATGCCGGTGGCTCTATTGCGCACGTGGGCTTTGCCATGGTGCTGGTCGGAATTTTTGTTTCTTCTTCTAACAAAGAGATCATCTCTAACAATATCAATGGCATTCCGGCCCCGTTGGCCAAGGGCGAAAATCCCAGAGAGAACCTGACCCTGGTTCAACACTTGCCGGTAAACATGGCCAACTACACGCTCACCTACGAAGGCGATTCGGCACATCCCAAAAAACAACTTTGGTACTACAAGATCCGCTTTACCAATAAGAGCGGTAAGGATTCTTTTTTACTGACCCCTAATGCCTTTGTGAATTACAAAGGCAACGAAGGGCTCATGGCCAATCCCGACGCCCGGCACTACTGGAGCCACGATATCTTTACCTACATCACTTCTATTCCCAACCCCGAGAATGCGGCCGACACCAGCCGGTTCGTACCCTATGTCAGAAAAGCAGGTGACACCTTATTTTATTCGAAGGGTACGTTACAGATACAGCCCCTTCGGTCGCGTGACAGTATTCCGGAAGATGTTTTTGGCAAAGGAGGAAAGCTCTATGAACTGCCAGTGATGGTTGCTTCGGCCACCGGCACCTCGTACCGGCTTACGCTTCGTACGGCTCTTGCCAAGGGACAGTGGGTAGTTTTACCAGACACGCTTACTTCAGAAGGAGTAATCTTGCAGCTGCAACGCGTATTGCCCGACGGCTCGGTAGAATTGGGAATAAAACAAAGTGATGCCTTATTGAAATATGTTACTTTAAAGGCTTATAAATATCCGTTCATTAAAGTGCTTTGGTACGGAGTATGGCTAACGGCCATCGGCTTACTGATTAGCATGGCCCGCAGCATTCGTATGCTTCGCACGCCTACCAGCGTCTCGTAACATGAAAG
>CAZZLP010000201.1:0-3138 GCA_964654705.1 uncultured Chitinophaga sp. | reverse complement strand
AACGGCCAGGACCGCTTCACGGAGCGCGAGGGTCGCTACTTCGATCGCGTGCAGCCCTACCAGCACCACACCCGCACCCCTGCGGTCGGTATCAACGTGTACTCCTTCGCCCTCAAGCCTGAGGAGCACCAGCCCAGCGGCACTTGCAACTTCTCCCGTATCGACAAGGCCACCCTCCAGCTCACCGTCTCCGTCAACACTGTGCGCTCCAGCCGCACTGCGCAGGTCCGCGTGTACGCCGTGAACTACAACGTGCTCCGCATCATGTCCGGCATGGGCGGCCTCGCGTACTCCAACTAAGCGTAGGACGATTGAACAAACCACAAAACACAAAAAACGGGGGCAACCCCAACAAATGAGTTTGGAAATCCAATTTCATTTGCGCACGATCAACAAATGAAGATCGCATTCTTCGTTCGTCATTTCACTGAACGAGGAACCGAAGTTGCCGTGTATGATTACGCCCATTACAACGAAACGATTCTTGGGAATCAATCTGTCATTGTTTGTTTTACTCCAGAGACTCAGGCACGAATCCAATTTCCTTCTGATCGACATTCGTATGCAAAATTCAAGGCTCGGTTTCCAATCTTCGAGATCAACAGCATTGATGACATGGCTGTCTTGATTCCACGCGAGAAACTGGATGTGTTTTATACATTGGTCAGTGGAGCGATTGAGCCGATGTACAAGTTTGACGATCGGCGAATCTGGGGATCGTGCAAAACCGTCAAACATTGCGTGTTCAACACAACTGGACCCGAGTCGGATTGTTATGCCGCAATCTCGCAGTATCTTAACGTCAAATACAAAACAAACTATCCGGTGATTCCCCATATGATTTCCTTGCCCCCGTGTACAGAAACGCTGCGAGCCGAACTGGGGATTCCGGCGGATGCAATTGTGTTGGGACGGCATGGAGGCATAGGAAACTTTAACGTGCCTATCGCGCATCGTGCAATCCGACGATTTCTTGAGACCGATTCCAATGTCTATTTTCTTTTCATGAACACCTATCGATTTTACGAACATCCACGCATTGTCCATCTCCCATGCACAACGGATCTCTATGCGAAATCTAAGTTCATCAATACATGCGATGCGATGATTCATGCGCGAGAGGATGGAGAAGTCTTTCCATTGTCGATTGGTGAGTTCTGTGTATTCAACAAGCCAATCATCACATGTCCAGTCGGAGATTTGGGACATCTTTTTAACCTCAAAGATCGTGCGATTCTCTATCAGACGGAAGACGAACTGTTTGCCATTTTGACCAATCTTTCGGCCTACATTGATCCGTCCAAGGATTGGAATGCCTACAAACAATACACGCCAGACTCGGTCATGCGCATCTTTGCAGATGTCATTCAGACTGAGCAACGTCCACGCCAGGTGGCTGGACTTCCGCCGTTTCTTCGAGTCGTCGCCGACACATAATGCGGTGAATTGTATGGAATTATCGACCACACAGAGAGTAAATGATCATCGATTCTTTCATATTTTACAACGAATTTGATATGCTCGAACTTCGATTTCGCGAATTATACGATCACGTCGATTGGTTTATTCTTGTTGAAGCGACGCGAACATTCTACGGAGATGAAAAACCACTCTATTTCGCAGAAAACAAAGAGCGGTATGCTACGTATTTGCCAAAAGTCATTCACGTTGTGGTAAGCGATATGCCGATGCACACAGATGCTTGGGGACGAGAGAGACATCAACGCAATGCGATTGCACGAGGAGTCAGTATACTCAATCCTCCACACAACGCAGTTTTGCTCATTTCTGATACCGACGAAATTCCCGATCCGAAACTACTATCAACGATTCCGCCAGATACGATTTATGGTCTCCTACAAGATTTTTACTACTACAACTACACTTGGAAAAACCAAAAGCAATGGACTGCTGCTCGCGCATGTCCGGTGTGGGAGTTCTATAACTACAACGGCAATGCAGACATGATCCGCAATATTAACATTGGACACTTGAGACAAATCAACAATGCAGGTTGGCATTTTTCATATTTCGGAGACGCTGATTTCATTCGGAAAAAAATAGAGAGTTTTTCCCATCAGGAACTGAACCTCGAAAAATTCAAGGATTCTGATCATATAAACAGTTGCATTCAGACAGGAAACGACCTCTTTCTTCGAGAATCGGTTGGCCCGCATTTTACTCTCAAGTATATCCCTATGAAGTTCAATCCGTATCTCCCCAAAACAGTGATGTCTACTATAGAGAGCAATCCGTCGAACATTCGGTTGAAGTATATCGAATCGTGTCGGACAAGTTCCGATATCAACGAACATTTGCCCACCCTCGCCCGATATGCATCCGAATGCTCACATGTGACTGAATGTGGAGTCCGCAATGGTGTGAGTTCTTACGCATTTGCGGCTGCATTGGTCGGGCGGCCTTCCACCAAACTTGTCCAAGTGGATCCAACATCATATCCAAACGTCGTTGCCTTTGGAGGAGAGTCTGCTGCCGAAGGTCTCGAAGTTGTCTTTCACAACCAGAACGATTTGGAATGCCCCATGGAACCCACCGATCTACTGTTTATCGATACCTGGCACGTCTATGGACAACTCAAGCGAGAACTGGCGCGCTGGCACTCGGTTGTCGCAAAATACATCATTCTTCACGACACAACGATTGATGCGTTGAAGGGAGAGACCATTCGTGTTGGATGGAATGCAGAGTACCAAAGTCGCACCACCGGAATTCCAGTGGCGGAAATTCGCAAGGGAGTGTGGCCGGCTGTCGAGGAGTTTCTTGCTCAACACCCAGAATGGACGCTCCGAGAGCGGTACACCAACAACAACGGTTTAACTGTATTGCAACGAAATGGATAAACCAATGATCCGGTACGTCGGACGGTTTGCTGAACTGAATCCACATTTATACCGAGGCAACCGGCCCCAATTTCCCCGGGACAATACACACACCGCTCATCGAAATCCTCCCACAATTCTCATTCGTGAGGCCGAGGTTCGCAACTCCATATTGCTCCATGAATTTTCGGATGCATTGTATGCGCCGCACACAGTGTGGTTCCCAAATCAAACCTACGAAACTGTAGGCCCACATACATTCGTCCCGATTCCGACCGTTCTCAACGTCAAGTATTTG
>CAZZLP010000200.1:0-3197 GCA_964654705.1 uncultured Chitinophaga sp. | reverse complement strand
TTGGCCCGTGGTAAGAAACAAGATGAACTTTATATTGGCGCCTTTATGCTCAGCGAGCCCGAGGCTGGCAGCGATGCTACCTCGCAACGCACCACGGCAGAAGACAAGGGCGATCATTATTTACTGAATGGTACCAAGAACTGGATCACCAATGGCGGAACAGCCTCTGTCTATCTGGTCATGGCGCAGACCGATCCTTCAAAAGGTTCAAGGGGCATCAACTGTCTGATCGTCGAGAAAAATTGGCCCGGGGTCGTCGTAGCTGCCAAAGAAAATAAAATGGGAATTCGGGCCAGCGATACGCACACGGTCATGTTCAACGATGTAATAGTGCCCAAAGAAAACCGCATCGGCGCCGATGGATTTGGATTTACGTTCGCCATGAAAACCCTGGCCGGAGGTCGTATCGGTATTGCTGCACAGGCTCTGGGAATTGCCAGTGGCTCTTTGGAGTTTTCGACTCAATATGCCAAGACCCGTAAGGCCTTTGGCACCGAGATCATGAACCATCAGATCATTGCTTTTAAATTGGCCGATATGGCTACTCGTGTCGACGCTGCCCGGCTGTTATGCCTAAAGGCGGCCTGGCATAAAGATAATGGGCAGGATTATACGATCAGTTCTTCTATGGCCAAGGTATTTGCCTCAGAGACGGCTATGTGGGCCAGCACCGAAGCGGTCCAGATTCATGGAGGGTATGGCTATGTAAAAGAATACCATGTGGAGCGTCTGATGCGCGATGCGAAGATTACCCAGATCTACGAAGGAACCAGCGAAGTGCAACGCATCGTTATTAGCCGGGGTATTTTAAAGTAAGTTTGCGGCATGTCGGTCAACGCGAACGCCTACTATCAACTCAAAACAGCATTGGATGCGCAAGGGGTCACCCTGCTCGCCGTTTCTAAAAAAAAGCCGGTAGCCGACATAGAGGCCCTGTACCGGTTGGGTCATCGTGATTTTGCCGAGAACTATGTTCAGGAATTGGTAGAGAAGCAGCCCCTGCTGCCTGGCGATATCCAATGGCATTTTATTGGCCATTTACAACGCAACAAGGTCAAATACATCGCCCCCTTTTGTGCCACAATACAAGGAGTGGACAGCCTTTCGTTGTTGCAAGAGATCGACAAGCAGGCACAAAAATGTGGTCGTATCATCGACGTACTGTTGCAGGTGCATATCGCCACCGAAGACACCAAGTACGGACTCGATGAAAAAGAGGTTTTTTCTATATTGACCCAGGCAGATCTTTATCCGCATGTACGTATAAAAGGGTTGATGGGGATGGCTAGTTTTACCGACCGTACCGAACAAGTCAGGGCCGAGTTTTCTCAGCTGCGTTCTATTTTCAGCAGGGCACTTGTTCGATTTTCAAATCTTTCGCTGACCCAACTATCCATGGGAATGAGTGGTGATTATCAGTTAGCCATCGAATGCGGTAGTAACATGGTCAGGATCGGCAGCCTGCTTTTTGGTGCACGCTCCTAATCTTCTTAGCTTAGACTGCAAATTCAAGAATTTTTTATGAAAAAGTTACTGCTCGTCGGTCTCGCACTGGCCGCTTGTCTCGATCTTCTTTCGCAGCGGCTCAATGAAGATTCACTGTATATGCGCGCCCATTATTCCAAAGCCGAGTATCGGGTACGGATGCGCGATGGCGTACACCTTTTTTTACTTGTCTACACCCCAAAGGATCTCAGTAAAAAGTATCCGATACTTCTAAATCGAACTTGCTATAATGCCTCTGCGTATGGTGATTTCAAGACCAATAATCATCCCTCGCGCTATTTGGTCAACGAGGGATACATTTTGGCTTTTCAGGATGTGCGGGGACGATACATGAGCGAGGGCGCCTTCAATAACATGACTCCCAATATTCCCGGAAATGACCCCCGAAACAAAACGGCCATCGACGAAAGCTCCGATACTTGGGATACCATCGATTGGATGACCCGCTCGTTGCCGGGCAATAACGGAAGGGTAGGCATCTATGGCATCTCTTACCCCGGATTTTACTCGGCTGCTTCGTTGCCCGACGCGCATCCGGCTTTAAAGGCGGTCTCTCCTCAGGCACCCATCTCTGATTTTTTCTTCGATGACTTTCATCATATGGGGGCATATTTACAAAGTTATACGGCAGCTTTTGCTGTATTTGGTTATCAAAAAAAGGACACCACCCGCCAAGATTGGTTTGCTCCTGAGCTCATGCGGTTTTACGAGAGGCCGGTAGCCGATGGATACGATTTTCATTTGCAGCAAGGGCCACTTTCTTCATTTACCGAAAAGTATCATCACGATAATTTTTTTTGGAAGCAGATCGTCGATCATCCTAATTACGATAGTTTTTGGCAAAAAAGAAGTTTGCTGCCACACCTTACCAACATAAAGCCGGCAGTATTGACAGTAGGCGGTTGGTTCGATGCAGAAGATCTCTATGGGCCGCTTAACATTTACAAAAAGATCGAGGCTTCAACGCCAGCAGCCCGCAACAGCATCGTTATGGGTCCTTGGGGGCATGGAGATTGGGCTCGCGATGGGGTCAAGGCCATCCATAATCATATTTATTTCGGAGACAGCATCGCTCAATTTTTTCAGCGTGATGTAGAGGCTCGGTTTTTTGCCTACCATCTTAAAGACGAAAAAGATCCGGCCCTTCCCGAGGCTCTTATGTACAACACGGGTACCAAGAAATGGGAACAGTTCTCGCAGTGGCCTCCGGCCGATATCCCTCCTGTACAGTTGTACTTTGGAGAGGGCGGACGTCTCAGTATCAATAAGCCGCTGCGATCCGACGCGCAGTTTCGCTACGTGTCTGACCCCGCCAAACCCGTACCCTATACCTCACAGACAGAAGGACTCACTTTTACGCCGCGCAATTTTATGAGCGATGACCAGCGCGAAGCCTCGCGTCGTCCGGATGTACTTACTTTCTCTACCCCCATTTTGGATAATGATCTTACGCTGGCCGGTGAGATCTTGGCAAAACTAAAAGTGATCCTGTCGACCACCGATGCCGATTTCATCGTCAAACTCATTGATGTGTATCCCGACGATCATCCCAATTACGCGCACAATCCCTCGACGATCAAGATGGGCGGCTATCAGCAACTTGTACGCCACGAAGTATTTCGCGGAAGATTCCGGAATAGTTTTGAAAAACCCGAACCTTTTATTCCGGGAGAACCCACCGATATTCAAAT
>CAZZLP010000199.1:0-3199 GCA_964654705.1 uncultured Chitinophaga sp. | reverse complement strand
CAATTTTAACAAAGATGGTTTTTGCTTTTTTGTAACGGACCAAAGCTCGCGTTTGGTATGCCGAGCCCCCCCCCATAAATAGTGAAATACACATTTGGGGATAAAACCTTGAGCCTCTGTGGTCTATTTTTGTAGTAAATTGATCAAAACAAAGCAAGGACCATGGCAGAGCATACCCCCAGCGAAGAAAGAGAAGAGATGGCTGAGTTGCTCAGCCAGTTCGAGCAGCTGCGCTCGGGCAGCTCCCATTCTTTTTTAGAAGAGGAGGCCTTTGAGAAGATCATCGACCATTTTCAGCAAAAAGAGCAGCTCGAAAAGGCCCTGGAGGCCGCTAACCTAGCCGTAGAAAGATTTCCTTATTCTTCTTCTTTACAGATCCGAAAGGCCGACATATTATTGGTTCACCGCCGCTACCGTGAGGGGCTGCGGGTGCTCGATCAGGCACAATTACTCGACAGCCGCGACATCAACATCTATATTCTTCGCACCGACGCTTACCTGGCCCTTGACCAGCAAGACAAGGCCGTGGCCCTGTTAGAAGAGGCGCTTCAACATTTTGAGGGGGAGGAGCGGGTAGAGCTGCTCTTTGAGCTGGCCGACGTTTACGACGATTACGAAGACTTTGATAAGGTATTCGATTGTCTTAAGGGCGTCCTGGAGGTCGATCCGATCAATGAGGAGGCCCTTTACAAAATTTGTTTCTGGACCGATTTTACCGGCCGCAACGAGGAGGGTATCAAGCTTCATTTAAAGATCTTGGACGACCATCCCTACAGCGAACTTGCCTGGTTTAATTTGGGGGCCGCCTATCAGGGACTCAAATTGTACGAGAAGTCCATTGATGCCTATAAGTATGCCGTGGCCATCGAAGAGAAGTTCGATTATGCTTATCGTAATATGGGCGATGCCTATATCCGGTTGCGAAAATACCGCGAGGCTATTGAGGTGCTCGAACGTGTTCATGAGCTGGCCAAGCCTGAAGACGTGATCTATGAAGCCATCGGATATTGTTTCGAAAAATTAAAACAGCCTGCCCAGGCCCGCTTCAATTATCGCAAGGCCTCGCACCTCAGACAAGAAGATAGCCGAATTCTTTATAAGATCGCCTGTACCTATTATAACGAGCAAAGTTGGGAGGCGGCCTACAAACAGATCGACACTGCCATTCGTATGCACCGCAGTCAATTCGATTACCAATTACTGGCGGGTGAATGCTGTGTGCAACTGGAGCGTACCAAAGAGGCGGTGCAACATTTTATGTTGGCGGTCCGTGCCAAGCCGCGCAACAAGGCTGGCTGGGAATCGCTCATTAGATGCCTCTGCCATGCCGAGCATTGGGAAGACGCCCTGCAGCAATCCGCCTTGGCTTTGCAAGCCACCAAGCACAAGCCGTTGTTCTTGTATTACAAAGCCGCTGCGTTGTTCGGTGCCGGAAAGTCTAAAGAAGGGCTGCTACAACTGGAAGAGGCCCTTGACCAAGATGCCCGCTTGTTAAAGAAGTTCGTTTCGCTCAGACCCTCTATTTTGCAAAATCCGCTCGTGGTCGATCTGCTGGCCCGTTACAAGCGAAAGGGCTAATGGGTGCACATCGTTTTGCAAATGGTATTACATTTGCAAACATGAATTATCATCTTTCTCAAATGCCCGATCGGTTGGTCAAGCCCCGCACAGCCGGGCTAACCATGGTCATGGACAAAGGGCTCAGCACCGACGAGGCCAGGCATTTTATGAGCGTATCCTCCCCGCATGTCGATATTGTAAAACT
Source organism: uncultured Chitinophaga sp. (assembly GCA_964654705.1). Taxonomy (GTDB): domain Bacteria; phylum Bacteroidota; class Bacteroidia; order Chitinophagales; family Chitinophagaceae; genus JJ008. Next base: position 1,434 of record CAZZLP010000199.1, on the reverse strand, counting down.
GGGGTTCGGTACTTCGTATGTATCGCCCAACTTGCGGGAGAAACTCGAGATTTACCGCTCTTATGATATTCCTGTATACTTTGGCGGCACCTTGTTCGAGGCCTTTTTGATCAGAAATCAGTTCGATGATTATATAAACGTCTGTAAAGAATTCGGGATCTCTTACATGGAGGTCAGTGATGGTTCCATTACCATTCCACATGCCGAAAAGTGCGGCTATATCGAGAAGCTTACTCGTTACGGCACCGTGCTTAGCGAGGTGGGAAGCAAAGATGCGGCACACATTATACCCCCTTATAAATGGATCGAGTTGATGCGGGCCGAGCTGCAGGCAGGTTCAAGTTATGTAATCGCCGAGGCTCGCGAAGCCGGTAACGTCGGTATCTATCGCGGCAGTGGAGAGGTGCGCGAAGGACTGGTACAAGAGATCCTGACCCAAATTCCCGGTGAGAAAATCATATGGGAGGCTCCCCAAAAAGCACAGCAGTTATACTTTATTGAGTTGCTGGGATGTAACGCCAACCTGGGCAACATCGCTCCTACCGAAGTAATCCCGCTCGAGGCGATGCGGGTGGGGCTTCGCGGGGACACCTTTCATTTTTATCTTACCTCCAAGGGTTGATCGATGCGGCTCTATGGATTGATAGGAAAAACGCTTTCGCACTCCTTTTCTCAACGCTATTTTTCAGAAAAGTTCGAACGAGAAAAAATTAGCGGATGCCGTTACGATCTCTTTGAGCTCGAAAGCATCGATACTTTTCCTGCACTGTTGCAGACGCAGCCCGCACTGAGAGGTCTGAATGTGACCATTCCTTACAAGCAAGCGGTCATGGCCTACGTAAACCACTCGCCTATACCCAAAGAGATAGGGGCTTGCAATTGCATACGCATTACCGATGGCGTTTGTGTGGGTTACAATACGGATTGGGTGGGTTTTGAACGATCGCTGGTGCCGTTGCTGGAGCCACGATACCGGGCCGCGCTGGTATTAGGGGCAGGAGGTGCATCACTGGCCGTTACCTATGTGCTTCGTAAACTGGGTATTCCGTTTACACAAGTAAGCAGAACCATTGCTGCTAACGTGTCCCTCACCTATGCACAACTGACCGATGCGGATATACAGGCCCATCAGCTCATTATCAACACCACTCCATTGGGCACCTACCCCGATACAGCTGCTTTGCCCGCATTGCCCTACCAGGCCATCGGAGCCGGCCATTTGCTCTACGATCTGGTCTACAATCCTTCGCAGACCTCTTTTTTAAAAAGGGGGGCGCAGGCCGGTGCCCGCATAAAGAGCGGCGAAGAGATGTTGCAGTTGCAAGCCGAAGAAAGTTGGAAGATCTGGAGCGCGTGAGGTCAAGGATCGCCGTTTTCTCAGCCCGCTAATTTTTGTTTTGCGTTTTCGGAAAGTGAACCCACTTTCTTTTTCTC
>CAZZLP010000198.1:0-3200 GCA_964654705.1 uncultured Chitinophaga sp. | reverse complement strand
AGCAGGCCGATCAGGTCAGAAAAGTAAAACGCAGCGAAAGCGGCAAGATCATCGACCCGGTTACATTGCTGGCCTCGGCCACCATCGCCGATGCGCTGCGACTGATGCAAGAAAATAAGATCGGGGGCATTCCCATTGTAGATAGTAAAAGAAAATTGGTAGGCATCCTGACCAATCGCGATCTCCGCTTCGAACACAATTTGTCGAAAAAGGTCAGCGAGGTCATGACCAGTAAAGATCTTTATACCGCGCCCGAAGGAACCGACCTGAAAAAAGCGGAGCAGCTTTTTAAAAAAACCAAAGTAGAAAAACTTCCTATCATCGACAGACAGGGTCGGCTGACCGGTCTGTTTACCTATAGCGATATCTTAAAACTAAAAAGCAATCCTAATGCGGTAAAAGATGCCTTCGGCAGATTGTTGGTAGGCGCCGGTGTGGGAATTACCAAGGACCTGCTCGACAGGGTCGCTGCCCTTACCTCGGTGGGGGTCGACGTGATCGCCATCGATAGCGCGCACGGCCACAGCAAAGGCGTGATCGATGCGGTCAGACTCGTCAAAAAGAATTTCAAGCAGCTCGATGTGATCGCAGGCAACGTGGGCACTGCGGCCGGTGCGCAGGCATTGGCCGAGGCAGGGGCTGATGCCATCAAAGTTGGGATTGGACCGGGCTCCATTTGCACCACGCGTATCGTTGCCGGCACAGGGGTGCCACAACTGACCGCTGTGATGGAAGCCGCACAAGCGTTACAGAAAAAAAATATTCCCGTTATCGCCGATGGCGGTATTCGTTATACGGGTGATATGGTCAAAGCCCTGGCGGCCGGTGCCAATTGTGTAATGATGGGAAGTGTCTTTGCCGGAACGGAAGAAAGTCCCGGAGAGACCATTATTTACGAAGGCAGAAAGTTCAAGACCTATCGCGGTATGGGATCACTGGGTGCTATGGCCACGGGCAGCAGCGATCGTTATTTTCAGGATGGTGAGCAAGATGTAAAAAAATACGTACCCGAAGGTATCGAGGGGCGTGTGGCCTATAAAGGTCTGCTCAAAGAGGTCGTCTATCAATATACCGGAGGGCTGCGTGCAGGTATGGGCTATTGCGGAGCTCGCACCATTTCCGATCTTCAAAAAGCAAAATTTATCAAGATCACCAATGCCGGCATGAGCGAAAGCCATGCCCACGATATAGACATTACAAAAGAAGCGCCGAACTATAGTCGCAAATAAGTACCAGGCTACCTTGAAAACAACACCTGCTTTACCGATCCTGTCGGGTCTGCTCAGTGGCTTGCTACTGTGGGCCGCATGGCCAACCTCATCGTTGACCGTATTGGTGTTTATGGGTTTTGTTCCCTTGCTTTTCGTTAGTGAACGGCCCCTGCGGGGATCTATCTTTTTGCTCAGCTGCTATACCGGTATGCTGGTGTGGAATGTGGGTACCACCTGGTGGATCTGGCATGCCACGGCTGCGGGGGCGGTGGCTGCGTGGCTGGCCAACAGCCTGCTCATGTGCATTCCCTGGATGCTCTATTGGTATGCTAAAAAAAGAATTTCGCGGTCGGCCGGGTACCTATTACTGCTAACGGCCTGGATGGGATTCGAATACCTGCACTTGCAAGACTGGGGACTCAGCTGGCCATGGCTTACCCTCGGAAATGCCTTTGCCCTGCACCCCGAGTGGGTCTATTGGTATGCCTTTACGGGAACGGCCGGAGGAACCGCTTGGATTCTTGTCATCAACTTGCTTTTGTTTCATCACTTGTTAAGAAACAATAATGGCTTTCATTTTCGAACCTACAAATGGATCGCTCTGGCAATGATCTTGCTGATAGGCCCCATTCTTCTGTCTACGCAACGACTTCGCCCACTGCTCCGCAGTTTTTCAGAAAAAAAAGAGGTGGTTATTGTACAACCCAATATAGACCCCTATCAAAAGATCGCAGCGGGCACGACCGCCTTGCAGATCCGTGACCTTGTCGACTTAAGCAATCAAGGGCTTACCGATTCTACCTGCTTGCTCGTTTGGCCCGAGACCGCCCTATACAGTCCTTACGGCTTTAACGAGACCGATCTGCAACAAAGCGATCCCCTGAAGCCTGTGTGGGAGTTACTAAGCAACCATCCGAACCTGACCTTGTTGACAGGCATCGAAAGTTATCGCTGGGTCGATGCGCCAACCCCCTACAGCAAACCGATCGAAGGCCAGCCCCGCTCGTTCGAAGCGTACAACGCCGCTGTGGTCTTGGGCGGGCAACCGTCGCAACAGTTCTACCATAAGTCCATGCTGGTGCCGGGCGTCGAGACCCTGCCTTGGTTTTTACGTTTTATAGACAGCTGGTTCGAAAAATTCGGAGGCGTTACGGCGGGTTACGCCAAACAAGACCATCGAGCCGTACTGAATGCAAAAAATAGTTTTCGCATGGCCCCCGCCATCTGTTACGAAAGTATCTATGGTGACTTTATGCGTCGCTATATTAAAAACGGAGCTAATCTGATCGTTATCATCACCAACGATGGCTGGTGGAAGAATACCCCCGGTCACCGGCAGCATCTTCAGTATGCCCGGCTTCGTGCCATCGAAACAGGAACCTGGGTAGCCCGCAGTGCCAATACCGGAATCAGCACCTTTATAGATCCGGCTGGGACCCTGATCGACCAAAGAGGCTATGATCAGCGGGGCATCCTAAAAAGATCTGTTCCCGTATTGTCGGCCAACACGACCATTTATGTACGCTGGGGAGACTGGTTATCAAAGACTGTGCTTTTGCTCGGAGGATCACTATTAGCATTGGCTTTTTTGCGCAAGAAAAAATAGTGGGGGCAAAAGCAAGGCAGGCACGAGATACGCGTGTAAACTAATCAACGACATGCACAACTTTTCGGCCTGCTCCTTCGTTAATGGTGGTAGTGCTCAGACGATCCGGCCCGATCGAAGCGCCTTATTGAAACCTATTGAAAACCTTGGTCTTGCGTATCAGGAGATGAAAAAATATTTTCTCGCGCTGTTGTTGGGCATATTCTTGTGCGGTCCTTTGTTCGCCGCTCACATCAAAGGTGGATTTTTTACCTACCAATATCTGGGTGCAGGGTCGGGTACTAATCTACGCTACAGGGTTACACTGACCGTGTACATGGTCTGTAACCCCAACAGCGGACAGCTTTCGAATCCGATCAATTTTACTTTTTTTAACGGGGCTT
>CAZZLP010000197.1:0-3206 GCA_964654705.1 uncultured Chitinophaga sp. | reverse complement strand
AGCGAATGGCATTGGTATTTAAACTTCCGAAGGCGGAAAAACTGGGCAAAAGACGTGCCCGGGCGGCTTCTATGGTTTGCTGCGCCGACTGAATCCGCAACCGATTTACTTTTTGCTGTGGGAGCATAGTGAGCGCATTTAGGTAGACCGCTTCGGGTTGTAGATCGGCCAATGACATAACAGGGATCAGACCGACCGGCGGCTCGGCAATGTCAAAAGCAGCCCCTGCATCCAAATTCAGCAATGCCTTTAGTTGCAGCAACAGTTGTGCAGCTGCTGTTTGTGCTGTGATCAAAGAAGCGCTGTCGCGTGCCAGCTGCGCTTCGAGCTCGGCTGCATTAAGCTCGGGTAAAATACCTGCATCTACCCTTTTACGAGTATCGGTCAGCTGCGCTCTTACCTGATCGACCTGTACGGCCGCGACCTTAGCCTGCTCTCTGGCCAGCAGCAATTGCAGATAAGAGACCGCCACATTCAGCGAAATGTCATCCATCACCTTACGGGTCTGTTCTTTATCGGCCTCCCAGGTAAGCCGGCTGGCCTCGCGGTTCTTTTTTATGGCAAACCAGTTAAACAGACTTACACTGCTTTGCATTTGCATCCCTACATTAAAGAAATTATTATCCTCCAGCACACCGGTGGTGGGGTTCTCGGAGCGACCCAACCGGTAGCCGGCATTGGAGCCCGCATTAAGCGTCGGGATCTGACTGGCTATAACACCCTGGTAATTGAGCTTCGAAAAGCGGGACTGCAGATCGGTTTGGCGCACCGAGATATTGTTTTGAACCGCATAGTCCACACACTGCTTCAGGTCCCATTTAGGCTGGGCCAGCAAGGGGGTCACGGCCATCAGCATCCACAAAAAAAGAAGGTTCTTTTTCATAGCCCGCAAAATTAAACCAATTACGGGGCGAGACCGCCGATTTTTTACAAACGGTTCAAAAGGCGTGGCAGGGGTTAAGCCGATGCTTCTACAGCAATACCGGTGCTCGTAAAACGAGTGTTAGGAAGACTTGCGGTGATAGAAGACAAAATACAGTGTCAGAAACAGGGCCAACAGCCCTGTTCCGGTCAAGGCCGCAGGGAGATCTTTGATAAAGACACCCGTGGCGATCACCAAATAAGCCAGTACAAAAATGATGGAGAAAAATGGCGTATAGCGGGTAAAGCCACCCAGATCGGTCTTTTGCCTTTTTCGAAGTATAAACAGTGCGGCTGCAGAGCTGACCATGCCGATACAATCCAGAAACATGCTAAAATTTAAGATCGGATCGACCCCCTTTCCCAAAAAACTGACAAAGATTGTTACCAGCGAAAAAACTGTAAGCCCGGCCGTGAGCGCTCCGTTCTTTTCATTTCGGTTAGAAAAAATGCGAGGAAAAACCTTATCGACGCTCATCGCATACATGACCCGCGGGTTACTCAGCAAGATCACGTTCACGTAGGCCATGACCGAAACGAACATCAGCATATCAAAAACTTTGGCACCTGCCTTTCCGAACCAAGCCTCACACAGTAGCGCTCCAATGGCCGTAGCGTTTTTCATAGGCTCGTATCCGATTACTTTTGTATAAGCTAAATTGATCGATAAGTACAATAAAACGACAATAAGGATCCCGATCAGAATCCCTTTGGGGATGCCGCTGGGTTTTTCGGCCTCGGCGCCGAAATTGATCGTTTGCTGGTAGCCGCCAAAGGCAAAGCTGACAGGGATCAACGAGACTACAAAGAGTAACCAAGGGCTGTGATCGCTGTACTGGTAAAGCGGATCGCCCTCGTTATAGCCATGCGGCGTTACCGTAACCCCTTTGAGAACGCTGGCGATCAACAAAACGATCATTGAGAGCTTAAAGATGGTCAGCAAATTCTGGGTACGGCTGCTGGTGCGTAATCCAAACAAATTGACCACATAAAAAATACCGACGGCCGCAATGGCCACCATCGTATTGAAAAAAGTACCGCTGGGCTTACCGTAAAGCAGATCGCTCACATAATCGGCCCCTATCAGTGCCACAATGGCGAGCGAAGCGGCATTGCTGATTAAAATGATGGCGTTGACCGAAAAGCCAATGGCCGGATGATAACACTCAGCAAAGACTTTATAATAGCCCCCCATGGCCGGCAAACGCTGGCCGATCTCCGCATAGGTAAGGGCCCCGCAAAGTGCAATCAACCCCCCGGCGATCCATACCGAAAAAAAGATCCATTCGCTGCCCGATGTAGCCGCTACCGAGGCCGGTACTCGAAAGATCCCCATACCAATAACTAGGCTGACTACGATCAGACTAATATCAAAAAGACTTAATTTTTTTACAGCAGCCATGAATCTGTTTTAAGGCGTAACAAGATACGTGATTAGTTTTTAACAAAAGGTGTATAACTGATATTGCCTGCAAGGGCCGATGCGCCTACTTTCGCGCCTGTGAAAAAACAATTTCTGGTAGGGGCTGCGCTGGCCTTGGGCTCGCTGCTCCACGCCCAACAAGACAGTGCTTATCTGCAAGAGGTCATCGTAACGGCCAACAAGTACGAAAAAAAGCAACACCAGACCGGTAAGGTCGTGTCTGTCATTAGCAGCGAGATGCTTCGGCAAAGCGGAGGTCGCTCGCTGGGCGAATTGCTCAATCAGGTAGCGGGCATCACCGTTCCGGGCGCCAACAACAACCTGGGCAGTAATCAAACCATCAATATAAGAGGAGCCTCCGCTGGCAATGCGCTTATCTTACTAGATGGCATTCCTGTCAATGATCCGTCGGTCATCAGCAATTATTTTGATATCAACCTGCTCAGCGTAGACCAGATAGAGCGCGTCGAGATCTTAAAAGGAGGCCAATCGACCCTCTATGGTTCGGATGCCGTAGCCGGCGTGGTCAATATCATCTCTAAAAAAACAATACGCGAAAAAAACAAGCCTGCTTTCAATGCCGCTTTCTCAGCAGGAAGCTTCGGCACCATTCGCTCCTCGCTGGGTGTTAGCGGCATGCAAAAAAAGCTGGATTATTTACTCCAACTCTCGACTATCACTTCTAAAGGATTTTCTGCCGCTACCGATACCACTGGCACTGCCAACTTCGATAAAGACGATTACCGTCAGCAAACAGCAAGGCTGCAATTGGGCTACAAAACCGGAATACACTCAAAAGTAGTGGTGAACAATCTGTATAGTCGCTATAACACCGCCTTGGATGCGGCTGCCTACACAGACG
>CAZZLP010000196.1:0-3249 GCA_964654705.1 uncultured Chitinophaga sp. | reverse complement strand
GGGATCGGCAAGGTTCGTGCAGCGCAGGTAATGGCGGCATTGGAGTTGGGGCGCAGAAGACATGCCGGGCTACCGTTGCAAAAGACGCAGGTGTGTAAAAGCAGTGATATTGCCAGGTTCTTGCAGGCCAGCTTACAAGACCGCCAACAAGAGGTGTTTGGCGTTCTATACCTGAATCGGGCCAACCGGATCAATCATTTCGAGATAGTAAGCGAGGGCGGAATAACCGGAACGGTCGCTGACCCAAGGATCATCCTAAAAAAAGCATTGGAACAAAATGCCGTCAGCATAATCGTTTGCCACAATCACCCCTCCGGGAATTTACAACCCAGCCGGGCCGACGAGCAACTGACGAAACGCCTAAAAGAAGCGGCGCAATTACTGGACATTCACATGCTCGATCATGTGATCGTCAGTGAACAAGGGTATTACAGCTTCGCTGATGAGGGACTAATCTAAGTAGAATAGACTTGAAAAGAGATCGGCACTACCGGTAGTTACCTCAGGCCTGCGCCGTGGGACCGCCAAAGTTCAATGGCAATTGAATCTCCTCCAGATCCTTAATCGGGCCATTCACCGATTCATACTTCTGAATGTTCTCTGTAATGGCACGCATTAGCCTTTTGGCGTGTTGCGGAGTCAATATGATACGAGACTTGACCCGGCTTTTAGGGGTGCCGGGCATCACATTGACAAAGTCGACCACAAATTCTGCATGCGAATGAGTAATGATGGCCAGGTTGGCGTACTCGCCTTCGGCCACCTCCTCAGAGATCTCGATATTAAGTTGGGGTTCCTTTTCCATATGTAAAAAAATGAACCCCGATTAAGGGGTTCATTAAAGAGGTAAGAATAGTTTTTTTATCTCGCTCGACGAAAACGCAGTACTACCGAATATTCCCTGGTGGTAGAAGTGGGGTTCCATCTAAAATTTAAATTGAACGTTTTGGTAGCTGGGTTATAGTTGTTAGGCTGACCGGCCCAGTTACCAAAAGTGGCATTGCCCGAAGAAGAGGCAGTGGTAAGATTGGTCACAGGATCAACTACAACACGAATACCATCTATACCGGCTACCATGGAATTGTTTCCTACGGCCCAGAAAAGGCCTCCCAATACCCCTGCAGGGGGAATGGCCAAAGCAGTGGCACCAACCGTAATCAGGAAAATATCAGGATTTCCGGCCAAGGGTCCGCTCAATGCGTCATTGGCAGGAACGCCGGGTGCAGTATAACGGGTCACCGTACCGGAAACAACAGAGTAGACACCATCCCATGGGTTTTTAGCTCCGATCTCTACCACCACCGATCTTTCGAATGAGATCTTACCATCGGCAGAAACTCCGGTAATGGTAAAGCCAAGACCATAAAGGCTGCTGGGGTTCATCACTTGTGCGTTAGGAACGGTAATACGGATCTCTTTTGCAAAATCACCGGGGTTAAAATTGATGTTGTAGGTACCTCCCACTCCACCGGCTCTGGTTAATCCGTCAGCAAGGGTGTACCAGGCGGCGGGCATCAGAAGGTAGTTGGGGTTGGCAGCTCTGACAGCGGCCGTGTCGTCCCTTACAATAATTGAGGTGGTCTTGGCAAGAGCCTGACTGTTGGGGGCATCCCTGCGAAGATCGCATACCGTAAAGGTCTGGGGGGTTGTTACGAAATCGATAGGGTTCTTGATAACGGTGGCAGGGGAGCCGCCGCCCAAGATCTTGACAAAAGTAGAACCTTCGTCTGTAAGAGGAGTTACTTCTTTTTTGATACAAGACGTAAACGAAATCATCAAGTACCCAAGCAGAATAGAAAATAATAACTTTTTGTTCATGATTTTTCTTTTTAAGTAGAGTTGCGTTTCAGTTTACTGATCCCACCAGATTCTGGTATCCTGCGTATCACCACCAATGGCAGCAGCTGCTGCAGCAACGGCTGTGGCATTGCTGGCATAAGAGGTTTGACCGTAGGTATAGCGTCTGGGAATTTGTCTTGAACTATTGGTAGCATCTTGAGCGGGGGTCAAGGTAGGGAATCCGGTTCTTCTCCAGATACACCAGCCACGAAGACCATCAGGATAAGCCGCAATGTACTGCTGAACGGCAATATTGCGGATATTGGCTCCTGTTCCGGCAGGGCTGCTCAAAGCAACGCTAGGCTGTGCGAAATAACCGGCCCCTGGTAAGGCAATCCCCCACTGTTGGAAAGAAATTTCGACACCGGCCTGGTACAAAGCAGCCATATTTTCTGTGGTCCATCCACGATCGGCAGCCTCGGCACGAAGCAAATGCGTTTCAGCGGCAGATACCAAGGTGGCCGTTCCATTTTGAGGACGGTTAGCCTCGCTTAAGATACGGGCCCAGGTTGGGTTGGCCTGGCACCAGGGATCAACAAAACCTCTTACGCGTCCGTAGGGTACTCCCAGGTTGGAACTTCCGTAAGCGGATTGGCGACCATCTCCAAGAGAGCTCATCAGCCCCACCATTACATCACTTTCGCCAAAGTCTCTACGACCGTCATACAGGTTAAACCAGGGTGAACGGAAGTTACCGCCGGGATAAGCGAGCGAAAAATTATCGGCGTTGGTAGTAATGGTTCCACCTGCGTCGGCCAGTGCGGCACGAAACTCTGTTGCGGCCCAAGCCGATCCGGCTGGAAATCTTTTAGACACCTGAATGGCCAAGCGAAGACGAAGAGTATTGGCCATCCTTTTCCATTTGGCAACGCTTCCTCCGTAAATCACATCACCAGAGATAGCGGAGTTATTATCGAAGGCGGCAACTGCTTGTGTCAGTTCACGCATACATCCACGATAGATGTCTTCTTGCTTATCAAAAGAAGGCGTCTTGTTTCCGATTAAGGCTTGTGAGTAAGGAACATCGCCCCATCTGTCGGTAATCGTGCTAAAAATGTAGGCCTTTAAAATACGGGCCACCTGCGTCATATTGTTGCTGGTGTTCGTATTGATGATGTTCTGCAGGTCATAGAGCGCTCCGGAGTACTCTCCCTCAAAACTTAACTGAGGCAGCGAGTACAAGGAGACGTCGGTGTACTGCGTCTCAGAGAAAAACTGACAATAAAGGCCACCACGTGTTTGGGCACCGTAGCCACCAAGCCCTGCCTCGACATTGGTCAGCAAAGCAGACAAGATCGGCCTGGTCGTGGCAGCGGGGTTAACGTTGGTATCTCCAAAATCTGAAGAATATCTCTTACAACTTGTAAAAAGCAGTCCGATCGCCAGAGGGAGAACCAGGGTCCGCTGTAT
>CAZZLP010000195.1:0-3251 GCA_964654705.1 uncultured Chitinophaga sp. | reverse complement strand
ACCATTTTTTGTACAACTGATTCACCTTTTTGTTTTTCAGCGACTTTTCCTTTTCGCCGACCACCAGCATGTAGGGGATCTTTAATAATTCGGTGTCGCGAATCTTCTTTCCGATCTTTTCGCCCCGGTCGTCTGTCTCTGCCCGAATACCAGCTTGTTTTAATTGTTGTTGCACTTGGCGGGCGTACGGCAAAAACTTGTCGCTGATCGGAAGAACCTTTACCTGTACAGGAGCCAGCCACAAGGGAAATTTGCCAGCATAGTGCTCGAGCAAGAATCCGATAAAGCGTTCGTGGGTTCCCAATGGAGCGCGATGAATGATCAAGGGAACTTCGGGCGAATTGTCTCGGTTGGTGTACGTTAATTTGAACTTTAGACCCGAATTAAAATCTACCTGGTTGGTGGCCAGGGTAAACTCTCTGCCAATGGCGCTCCAGATCTGTACATCGATCTTGGGCCCGTAAAACGCAGCTTCGTCTTGCACTTCGACAAATGGTGTATTGGTCTCTGTTAGTACTTTTCTGACCATGGCCTCTGTCTCGAGCCACAAGGCGGGCTCATTGACATACTTCTGTCCCAGCTTGGCGGGATCGTGTAAACTAAGACGCATCACATACTTTTCGATCCCGAAGATCTTGAAATATTTGAGGTACATGTCATTGACAGCCTTGAACTCGTCGAAGAACTGTTCTTTGCTGCAATAGATATGCGCATCGTTCATGTGCAAACAACGTACCCGCATCAATCCAAAAAGCTCGCCACTTTGTTCGTAACGATAACAGGTGCCATACTCAGCAATTCTAAATGGAAGTTCGCGGTAGCTCTTGGGCTCGGCATCAAAGATCTTGTGGTGATGCGGACAGTTCATGGCCTTCAAATAATACTTCTCACCATCCATCTCCATAGGAGGAAACATACTGTCGGCATAGTATGGCAAATGACCGCTGGTCAGGTACATACTCTCTTTGGCGATATGGGGAGTTACCACGCGCTTGTAGCCAGCCTGGCTTTCGGTCTCCTTGGCCAGATTCTCGAGCTCTTCTATAACAATAGTGCCATTGGGCAACCAGAGTGGAAGCCCCGGACCCACATCATCATCCATGGTATAGATACCCAGCTCTTTTCCAAGTTTACGATGGTCTCTCTTCTTAGCCTCTTCGAGCATCAACAAATAATCGTCTAGTTCTTTTTGATTGGGAAAGCTGACACCGTACACGCGGGTCAACATCTTGTTCTTCTCGTTCCCCTTCCAATAGGCTCCGGCCAGGCTAGTCAGTTTGATGGCTTTGATGGGAGCGGTACTGGGAATATGCGGGCCCCTGCAGAGGTCGGTAAATTCACCCTGCTTGTAAAAAGTAATTTCTCCGTCGGTAAGACCTTGCAAGAGATCCAACTTATATTCATCTCCTTTTTCGGTAAAATAGCGAATGGCTTCTTCTTTTCCGATCTCGATGCGCTGGTAGTGACTGTCTTTTTTGGCAAGCTCTGTCATCTTTTTTTCGAGCTGTGCCAGGTCTTCTTCTGTCATCTTTCGGTCGCCAAGGTCCATGTCGTAATAGAATCCTTGTTCAACGGCCGGACCGACCCAAAACTTTACGCCCGGAAATAGTGCCTCGACGGCTTCGGCCAACAGGTGCGCTGAGGAATGCCAAAAAGTTGATTTTGCTTCGGCATCATTCCAGGTAAGAAGACGCAATGCTGCATCCTCGTTAATAGGGCGGTGGGCATCGCGGATCTCTCCGTTTATCGAAGCGGCGAGTACTTTTTTAGCCAGCCCCTCAGAAATAGAACGGGCGATTGAAAGGGGGGTACTCCCTTTTTCGTAAGAACGAACGGCGCCATCCGGAAATGTAATGTTGATCATGCGATTTGCTTTGTGCAAGGCCTGCAAATTTAACGATTTGAGGGCAATTTTTTTTGACAATAAAGGGCTTGTTAAAATTACTGCGATAATGGGGAGGCCGGTTTTAGAAATTACCGTTTGGCCTACATTTGTGCCGATCATGCCCATGACACGCCTTTTACCAGCGATTGCAGCCTTTTTTCTATCGACCTGTCCGTTGTACGCACAGCAATTGACCGGTATCTGGAAAGGATATTTTATTACCAAAGACCAAAGCCAGTACAAGGTGGAGGTACAGCTCAAAGAAAAAGACGGACAGTTGACCGGTGTCACCTACTCGTACCTGAACACCGAGTATTACGGTAAAGCCACCATGACCGGTCAAAAAGATAAAAAACTGGGTAAGGTGTTGATGCAAGAGATCAAGACAGTAGAGGTCAGGTCAAAAGAAGAATCTGCGACCTGTCTTATGAATTACACCCTTAGCTACAGCCAATCCGGAAAAGAAGAATACCTAGAAGGATCCTATTCCAGTAAGTACGAGTCCGATGGCAAAGATTTTAAAAAGGGAGAAGATTGTGGCGGAGGCATCGTTTTTTTAAGAAGAGTGCTGCGTTCGGACTTTGATAACGAACAATCAATAAAGGATCTGCCGGTCGCAAAAAAGGTATATTACAACGAGGCGCCCCTTGCCAAAAAACAAACGGCAGCTTCCACCCCATCCGCTTCTCAAGGTCAACGTACAGGCAATAAGCCCGTAGCTGTTTCGGGTAAGTCCGTGGCAAAGACGACCCCGGCTGCCAAATCCGTTACCGCTGCGAAGTCTGTTACGGTTGCCAAGAGCCCGGCTGCCACCGCAAAACCAAGTACTGCCAAGCCAAGCACTGCTATTGCCTCCACCAAGGCTAAAGCTTCCACTTCGACAGCGCCTGTAACCATGGCACGTAAGCCTGCTGCTGCTGCGGCAGGAAAGAAAGATGCTGAAAATTCTTCTACATCATTTGCGCATAAGACCGAAAACGTAACCGAAGAAAAAACCGTAAATGAAAGCATGGCCTCTTATGCAGAACCAGTAGCGGTCAAGCATGCCCCCACTCCGGTGGCAAACAATCGTCAGAACGAATTGGTAAAAGAGATCACTGTTTCGACAAGACAATTAAATGTGACGGTCTATGACAATGGGGAGATCGACGGAGACACGGTTTCGGTCTTTTTAAACGGAGAAGTGGTCTTGGCAAAGAAAAGACTCAGCACTACGCCACTTCAGCTAAAGATTACTTTAGACGAAGAACAGGAGGTACAGGAAATTACATTTGTAGCTGAGAATCTGGGGCGAATCCCTCCCAACACCGCACTCATGATAGTGGACGCCGGAGAAGAACAATACCGCTTGCAAGTGCTATCTACC
>CAZZLP010000194.1:0-3311 GCA_964654705.1 uncultured Chitinophaga sp. | reverse complement strand
CATCGTTGTAGCCGATTCAAGGGCACCCCGCGATGGAAAATTCATCCAGAAATTAGGAACCTACAATCCCCTGACCATTCCTGCTTCCATTCAGTTGGACCGTCAAAAAGCATTGGAGTGGCTTAACAAAGGAGCTATCCCCACCGATACGGTTCGCCGTATTCTCAGCTTTAAAGGGGTATTGTACCTGAAGCACTTGCTCAGAGGCGTTGCGTTAGGACTGTTCGATGAGGCTGCTGCCATGCAAAAGTTCACCGAATGGACTGCTGAGCACGACAACCAGATCAAAAAGAAAAATGAAGAGACCCAGCGCAAGCGTTCAGAAAAGCGACAGGCCATCCTGTCTGCCTCTGTCGCCAATCGCCAGGCAAAAGTAGCCGCACAAGCTGCTGCCCAGGCCGCCGCCGAGGCTCCCGCTGCGACCGAAGAGACCGGTGCTGCTGAAACCGGTGCTGCCGAAGCAACCACCGAGGCCTGATCTTCTTTGTGATCGCTATAAAATTTATCCCGGCTGTTGCCGGGATTTTTTTTGATGCGTGTTATTGATTTGTTTTGCATCGCGACATTAGTCGTAACTTTTAGAGCACACATACCCAACCCTGTGTAAGGCCAAACGGTGTAACCCGACATGAAGAGCTATATCAAAGTAGGAAAACTGGTAGCGGCCCACGGGCTTAAAGGAGAGATCGTGCTGCAACATGAGTTTGGAAAAAAAACAGACCTCAAAAAACTTCCCGCACTTTTTGTCGAAATAAAAAAAGATTCGTTCGTTCCTTATTTTATTCAAAAAGCAAAAGGCACTACCGAAAAAGAGTCGCTGCTCTTTTTAGAAGAGATCGATACCCGCGAAAAAGCACAACGATTGGTGGGCAAACCCTGCTGGCTTCCAGAAGAGCAGTTCCAACAATATGCCCATCGACAAGCACCGGCCGGTTTACTCGGCTACCAGATCGCAGAAGAAGGTAAAGAACCCTTGGGCTTGGTAGAAGAGGTCATAGAGCAGCCGCAGCAACTTTTGTGTCGTCTGCAACTGCAGGGCAAAGAAGTACTGATTCCGCTCAACGAAGACACCCTGATCAAGATCGATCATAAGAACAAAGTCATTACCGTGCGACTGCCCGAAGGATTGCTCGCCATTTACCTGAGCTAACCGAGCAACGTGCCAGCCCCGCTACCCTATATTGCCCATTTCGATCTGGACTCTTTTTTTGTATCGGTTGAGCTCATCAACAACCCGTCGCTCAAAGGCAAACCCGTACTGGTGGGTTCTATAGAACGAGGTGTGGTAGCCACCTGCAGTTACGAGGCGCGAAAATTCGGGATCCACTCGGCCATGCCCATGAAAAGAGCGTTGCAGCTTTGCCCCGAGGCGATCGTGACCAATGCCAGTCGTCATCAGTATGGAAAATACTCCCGCTGGGTTACCGAATTGATCGCCGAAAAAGTACCGCTCTTCGAGAAGGCCAGCATCGATGAATTTTATGTAGACCTGACCGGCATGGACCGATTTTTTGGGGCCAGCAAGTTTGCACAAGAGCTGCGAAAGCATGTTACCCGGCAAACAGGGCTGCCGCTTTCGTGTGGACTGGCCTCGGCCCGCTTCATTGCCAAGATGGCCACCAATCAAGCCAAACCCAATGGCTTTTTGCAAGTGGCCCCCGGACAAGAAAAAGAATTTCTATGGCCTTTATCGGTCGATAAGATCAATGGCGTTGGCGAACAAACCGCCCAGTTGCTCAAAAGCAAAGGGCTCTATACCATCGAAGACATTGCGCATACGCCCCTGGCCGTACTGACCTCGTACGTGGGAAAGTGGGGAGAATCGCTTTTACAAAAAGCACAAGGCATCGGTAGTGCCGAGATCCATACCGAATGGGAGCAAAAATCGGTAAGCCACGAACGCACCTTTGATCAAGACCATACCGATCGAGTTTTTTTATTGCAGCAGATCGTGTCCCTTTGTGTAAAAACAGCGGCTGACGTACGAAGCGAAGAAAAACTTGCCGGTTGTCTGACGGTCAAGATCAAGTATGGCAATTTCGAAGTGGTCTCCAAACAAGAAACCATCGACTACACCGCCCTAGACGATGTTTTAACGGCCAAGGCCAAACTGCTGTTTGACCAACTTTATCAGCCGGGACGCCCTGTACGACTGTTGGGTGTACGCTGCAGCCAACTGGTGCCAATCAATCTTCAGATGAGTCTGTTCGAAAAAACGGCCGAGAAACTCCACCTCTATCAAACCATGGACGAGATCAACGAGCGTTTTGGCAAAGATGCTCTCACCAAGGCCGCGATCGTACCGCCCCCCTCGCGAGATAAAGAAGAGGGAGAGTAGCAAAAGCCGGGATTCGGTCAGGGTCCGATCCAGACCTGCTAAGCTTCCGATCCACACCCGCTAAGGGACCGATCCAGACCCGGACGCCGATACAAGGGCATATGCTTCGTTGTATCTTTACAGCGTAAACAAGTTTATGCTACCTTAACGATTACCTATGTCTGCCCTTTGGAAACAATACCAGCAACAACACCAAGAACGTTTCTTGAACGAGATGATCGATTTGCTTCGCATTCCCTCTGTCAGTGCTAAGTCGGAACATAAAGAAGATATGCTGCGGTGTGCCGAGGCCGTCAAAAAAAGTTTATTGAATGCCGGTTGCGACAAGGCCGAGGTAATGCCCACCGAAGGATACCCCGTGGTGTATGGAGAGAAGATCATCGATGCAAAGGCCCCAACGGTCTTGGTATACGGACACTACGACGTGCAACCCGCAGAACCACTTGAGCTTTGGCACAGTGGCCCTTTCGACCCGGTCATCAAAGACGGAAAAGTCTATGCGCGGGGATCTGCCGATGACAAAGGACAATTTTATATGCATGTAAAGGCATTGGAGATCTTGTGCCAGACCAACACGCTTTGCACCAACATCAAATTTTTGATAGAAGGAGAAGAAGAAGTGGGTTCTCCGAACCTGGGTCCATTCGTAGCTCGTCACAAAGACTTGCTTAAGGCCGATGTAATATTGATCAGCGACTCCGCCATGTTGAGCATGGAAACCCCTTCGCTCGACACCGGGGTCAGAGGACTCAGCTACATTGAAGTAGAGGTAACCGGACCTAACCGCGACCTGCACAGTGGTATTTACGGAGGAGCGGTGGCCAATCCCATCACTATATTGTCGAAGATGATCGCCAGCTGCCACGACGAGAACAATCATATTACCATTCCGGGTTTTTATGATGATGTGGTTACAGCCAGTTCCGAAGAAAGAGCACTCATCAACAAAGCTCCTTACAGCGAAAAAGAATAC
>CAZZLP010000193.1:0-3316 GCA_964654705.1 uncultured Chitinophaga sp. | reverse complement strand
AATGGGTTACAAGAAGATGAACAATTTCGGACAGAACCGGGCGGGCTTCCCAAACCGGGGTGGAGAGAAGGAGGGATATGGCTAGGCAAGAAGCCGATCGGGGACGGGGCCGGAATAATTTTTTAAAATATTGATATTCAATCTATTACTTTGATACTTTTTTCCTTTTCGCCCCTCTAAAGAAATCAGACAACTTGTCGTATTCTCTTTTGTACGATAAACTCGCCCCCGCTCTTCGCGATCTGACCACGCTGGCATTGGTGCTTGCTGTCAGAAAATCGGCATTGGTTCTGTAAAAAAAGGAGGCTCGGATGGTGCCACTCGGGTTCATCAGCCACTCCATGGTCACGTCGGGCAGCAGCAAAATGCTCTGTTGCACGTTAGACTGGGCTCCCTGACCCAATGGGGCATCCATACCCAGTCCGGTCGAAATAATAAAACGATTGTCAAAAAAAGATCGCCCGATAGAAAAATTCACGTTGCTGCTCAGGTTCAAAGCAGTGCTATTCGCAGCCAGCAGATTTCTGTTATAGAGCGAAGTATTCAGGTTAATGCGGTACTTGTCGCTCCTAAGCAGGTTATTGAATAGTTTATTGATCTGGTCGCTGAGCACCGAGAGCAGGATGCCCGAGATAGTGCTTACATTGACACCGGCCCCCGATAAACTTCCGCCCAATTCGTTGGGGGCAAAACTGTTGAACACGATCAGGTAGGTCACCTGACGGTTCAGTTCGTTGATGTTGTTTTGCAATTGCCGTATCAACAAGGTCAACTCAGGGTTAACATTGGCAATACTGTTGGGCGGAAAGTCAAGCGAAAAGGCAATATCGGGTTTAAAGAGTTTATTGGTCAGCTTCGCGATTACATAGACGTCGCTGCGGGCGTTGCTTACGTCGGCCGTCAGGTTCAGTGTACTTGCCAACGGGGCAAAGCTGACCCGCTCACTTTTGTATAAGGCCTCGAATTTGATATCGGCATCGTAGGGGTCGCCGTTCCACTCAATGTAATTATTGCTTCCCTTTCTGATCTCGAACGGCTTTTTGAAAAAAGACTGAAATGTAAACAGGTAACTTCCTTCCTCGATACCCAGCCGGCCTCTGAGCGTAAGGGGTTCGGTGGTACCGGAGCGGATCTTGAGCGTACCGCTGCCTTTTCCTTTGATCTCGTCTCCGGTCAGCTCGTCGAGCACGACTTTTACCTGTACCAGGGGATTGGCCGTTAGCTCTAGGTCGAAGAGAATGTTGTCTCCGCTTCTTTTGTAATCTTCGCTCTCGATCTCTCTTCCAAATTTTCGTTCGACCAAAAAATCGGCCGTCCCGCTTTCTCGTCCGCTGCTCGGAGGAAGGGTCACGTAGCTGCTGTCTTTATCCGATGCGGTCGCATTGAGCGTCATCACCATGTCGCTTTGGGGGCCGCGTAATTGCAACAACGCCGTTCCTTTTACGTTCCCATAAAAAAGATCATTGTCTGACCGGGTGGTTTGCAGCAGTTGTACAGGACGATTCTCTTGCTCACCTCGGGTGCCGGGTTTACGTGTCGATATATCAAGATCGTAAAAGAGATTATAAAAAGCCTCGTGATCGATGCCACCCGTAATGTAAATGGGGTTATTGGTGACCGTGTCGCGAAGCACTAATCCGTTCAACTCGATACGGGTCGGGGTCAGCTCAATTTCCCTATCCTCGATACGGTAATAACATTGCGTATAGTTGACGCGCAGCCCTGCTTTGGTGAGTTTTCCCTTGCCGGTTACGGCCGGTCGGTTAAGGTCTCCTCCGATCACAATATCTCCGGTCAGGTAGCCGCTCATATCGCTAAAGAGATCGCCCAAAAAGCGCTCCAGCAATTTAATGGGATACTGCTGGGTCTTAAGGGTAATCTTGTTTTGCGAGGCCAATGAATCTTGCAGATGCACCAATAAGTCGAACGATAGTTTCTCCTGCTCGTTGACTGTCGCACCGCTGGCCAACAGGGTGCCTGTTCTTTGATTGTAGTCAAGCCGGGCCCGCACCTCGCCGATCGAATCATTGTCCAAACGCAGCAGACGGGTATCGATCCGTTCACTGCCAATGCGCAAATCGCCGGTAGGGTCCTCGATCAAGAGGTTGCCTGATATGACCCCTTCAAGACGGTTGTCTGGCAGTACATAGGGGCCAAAGTCGTTTAGGTTAATGTTGGATAACTCCACACTGATCCTGTCTTTTTGATAGACCCCTCTGTCGAGCGTTCGCAGCCGTAGTTGCTGTTCTCCTTCGGAGAGCAATAAAGACCCACTTACCGGAAGATTTTTTCGAAGTACCAGTTCTCCCTCCTCGCCCAATGTCCAGAGTTTTCCGTTGACGGTAAAATCAGAGGGCTCCCAGTGCAACACAAATCCGTCTTTGTACGTGGTCACCAGTGCATTTAGGTTAAGTTTTTCTACTCCGCTTCCTTTTCCGGATCGCAGCCTGATCAAGGAGGAGTCATTCTTGGCGTTGAACTGTAGTGTTACCGGCGGCAGTGATACCGTATCGTTGAGCATCAGCTGTGAGACGCTTCCGTCTATTTGCAATTCAGCATTTGCGGCCTCACTATGAAGAGCAATCCGTTCGGCCCGATATTGTTCGTATCGTAATTCGGGAATGGTGGCGTTGAGCGAGAAACGTTGTTCGTCTGCGGCCCACGATGCTTCGATGGTGCTGTAATTGAGCCCTGACCAACCCGGTGCCACTGCAGCCAAAAAAGGTTCTGCCATTGAGGTTTGCATCGAAAACTCAAGTCGGGTAGTTGGTGCAAGCGTCGAGACAGGAGTAAATTGTGAGGGGTAGTAACGGGCTAAAAAATGTTGACCGATCGACTCGATCTCATCGAAGCGAAACCGGCCTCTCAGCGTGGCAGTGAATTCGTTCGAGTTTAGTTGAATATTCTTTTGCGTTGGTGTACTGTTGACCTCCAGCAGCAAGGAGTCCAACGGCAATAACTCTTCTTGTAAACTAATGGCGGCATTTCGAAAGGCTAGGCTGCCATTGAATGCTTCGTTGTTGGCATAGCGGAGCGAAGATTCGATTTTTCCGGAGAGTTGAATATCCCTGTCGGTCAATCGAAGTTCTTTAAGCGAAGCCTTCTCGATGATGCCCGAAAAAGAAAGGGTATTCTCCCGATCGCCTATGTAAAGAGAGGCCTGCAGGGGTCCTGTTTGCAAATGCTCATCTTGTAACTGCGTACGAAAACGAAACAATCGATTTTGTAGCGATCCGTTCAGTTTTATATCATGATAATTGTAAGCGTTGAACGCAAGCGAGCTGATCGTACCCTCGCAGGCAGCATCAGCATCTTG
>CAZZLP010000192.1:0-3339 GCA_964654705.1 uncultured Chitinophaga sp. | reverse complement strand
TTCTTTTTGCGGTCTTGCAAAATTAGAGATCTCGTAATGGCGGTAACCAGCCGTCTCGAGCCATTGCATCAAAAGCATAAACTGTTCGGATTGCTTTTCGGGCACTACCGGACTGTACTGTTTGGAACGGATCTTTTTTTCGAGTGCGGTCTTGGGCTCTACGGTCAGGGCATAGCAAGAAAGATGCGCCATATTGAGTGCAACGGCTTTTTTTACATTGAACTCCCATTGTGCGTTGCTTTGATGGGGAAGTCCGTAGATCAGGTCAATGGAGATATTGTCAAAGAACGCTGCGGCCAGTTGTAGCCCTTCGAGCGATTGCGAGGCGTTATGGGCGCGGTTCATCCAGCGCAGCTCTTCGTCTATGAAACTTTGTACCCCGATGCTCAGCCGGTTGATGCCCGCTTGTTGCCATTGGTGGCAGGCTTCTTTGGTAATATCATCAGGGTTGACCTCGAGAGTGATCTCTGTTTCGTTATCATATCCCAGCTGCTCTTTGATGGTGTGGAGTAGGTAGCGGAGTGATGTGGCAGTAAGCAAACTGGGGGTGCCGCCGCCAAAGTAGAGGGTCCGGAGTGGGCGTTGTTGCAGGTAATCCTTTCTCAGCTCGATCTCTTTACCAAGGGCCGTTACCATGGCCTGCTGGTGATGCAGCGAAGTACTGAAATGAAAATTACAATAATGACAGGCCTGCTTGCAAAAAGGAATATGAAGGTAGACGCCGGCCATAAAAATTCTGTTCTGTTACAAATATCGCTTTTGCGGTCGGTTTATTAGTTTTGTCGTTAATGCGGACGTTACTTTTTTTGCTCTTCTTTGTATTGTCAGGTACTGTGACCCTGGCGCAGCACAAGGGTGGTTTTTACGAAAACAGCTTTTCCAGGTCTGCATTGCAAGCGCATCCGTACTTTAATCTAAATGGCGCTGTAGCGGCACAAAAGCAAATGATCGTTCACGATCCGGCCAATAAAGACCTGGTCTTTTATGCCATTGTTGCCTTGGTGCTTTTTTTTGCTATCATCAAAGCGACGTTCCCTAAATACATGCAAGACCTCTTTCGCTTGTTTTTCAGAACCACCTTAAAGCAGCGTCATTTAAGTGAACAGCTGAGTCAAACACCGCTTCCGTCGTTTTTACTGAATCTCTTTTTCTTTTTTCTGGCCGGGCTTTACCTGAGCTTTTGGATCGAGCATGCCGGGTATAACCCCTTTTCTGATTTTTGGGTGTTATTAGCATACCTGCTTTTGGCATTGGTCTTGGCCTACCTGATCAAATACAGTACGCTTCGACTGACCGGTTGGCTGTTTCGGGCACGCGAGGCAGCAGCTTCGTATCTGTTTACCGTTTTTACCATCAACAAAATGACGGGCATCTTTTTGTTACCGCTGGTGGTGGTCATGGCTTTCGCTGCGACGCCCGTTTTTACTATGGCGCTAACCTTGTCTTGGGTGGTTCTGGTCGCCTTGTTGCTCTACCGACTCGTATTGAGTTTTAGGGTGGTGCGCAAACAAGTGCAGCTTTCGGGATTTCATTTTCTACTGTATGTGGCGGGTTTCGAGATCGCCCCCTTGCTTGTCATTTACAAGCTGATCGTGCTGAATTTTGGATAAATTTTTTTACTTTTGCGCACAATTACCAGTGAGAATATGAGTAGTAAAGGGGGTAAACGTACAGTGACGCAGCGTAGTATCAAGCATATTCTGATCACGCAACCCCGGCCCGAGAGCGATAAGTCGCCGTACTTCGAACTAGCGAGAAAGTTTAACGTTGAGCTCGATTTTTACCCATTCATTAAACTAGAAGGTATTCCCGCCAAAGATTTCCGCAAACAAAAGATCGATATTGCCGCCTACACAGGAATTATTTTTACCAGTCGCAACGCCATCGATCATTTTTTTCGTCTCTGCGAAGAATTGAAGGTGAGCATCTCGCAAGACACCAAGTACTTCTGTATTACCGAGGCGGTGGCACTCTATTTGCAAAAGTTCATTTTGTATCGCAAGCGTAAGGTATTCTTTGGCGTCGATGGTGCCAACAAGAGTTTGTTCGAGGTGATCGCCAAACACAAGGCCAACGAAAAATTTCTTTATGTCTGCTCAGAGAATCAGCAAGACAACGAGATCGTCAATTGGTTAAAGACCCAACAATGTGCGTTTACCTTGGCCTTTATGTACCGTAGTGTAAGTTGCGATGTCAGGGCCTTGTTTGCCAAGAAGACTTACGACCTGATCTGTTTTTTTACCCCCAGTGGTATTCGGAGTCTGTTTGACAGCTTTCCTAATTTTAAGCAACAAGAGCTGCTTATCGGTGCTTTTGGAAGTAACACGATCCGGGCGGTAGAAGAAAGCGGTTTGCAGCTTTCCATCGCGGCACCCGCACCCAAAGCGCCCAGCATGGTCGCCGCTCTTGACCAGTATCTCTTGCAACACCATCCGGCTTCTAAACCGAAGAAATAATTCTCTTCGCCAACCAATCCTTGTTTACTTCGTTGTTCGACGTATGGCATTTCATTTTACAAATCGGCTTGCACAAGAAACCTCTCCCTATCTTTTGCAGCACGCCCATAATCCCGTCGATTGGTATCCTTGGGGGCAAGCGGCGTTCGAAAGGGCTCAAGAAGAGAACAAGCCTGTGCTGGTGAGTATCGGCTATGCGGCCTGTCATTGGTGTCACGTAATGGAAAGAGAGAGTTTTGAGGATACGGCCACCGCCGAGATCATGAATGCGCATTTCATTAACATCAAGATCGATCGCGAAGAACGTCCCGATCTGGATCATATCTACATGGATGCGTTGCAAACGATGACCGGCTCGGGCGGATGGCCCTTGAATATTTTTTTGACACCCGATGCCAAGCCCTTTTACGGCGGTACCTATTTTCCGCCCGTGCGGGCCTACCAACGTCCCTCTTGGAAAGAGACCTTGCAGAGTGTACACCGGGCTTGGCAAGAACGAAAACACGAAGTGCAAGCGCAAGCAGAAAATCTGACGGCGCACCTGAAACAGTCCAATGCTTTTGGTACGACCGCTCCTCTCAACGACGACCTTATTTCGCTTGGATCGCTACAAAAAATCGCTGCTTCGCTTTTGCAACAAGCGGATACTAGCTGGGGCGGTTTTGGTAAGGCACCCAAGTTTCCGCAGACGTTCAGCATTTTGTTTTTGTTGCGCCATTATTATTTTACCAAAGACACTACGGCACTAGAGCAGGCGCTGCTTTCGCTCGATAAAATGATGCAGGGAGGTATCTACGATCATCTCGGTGGCGGGTTTGCGCGTTATTCGACCGATACGGAGTGGCTGGCTCCGCATTTTGAAAAAATGCTCTATGATAATGCA
>CAZZLP010000191.1:0-3354 GCA_964654705.1 uncultured Chitinophaga sp. | reverse complement strand
CCGCTGGCGTCGCGCGACAAGATGAGTAGCAGGGCCCCGCCGATACCCAAAACAAGCCCCAGCATCTTTAGCCCCGTAAATTTTTCTTGTAGCCACCAAAGGGCCAGCACACTAATTAGCAGTGGGGTGGTCAGCATCAGCAGCGCTGCATGAATGGTAGAGGTAATCGTGAGTCCTTTTATAAAAAGCATTTGGTTGATGACCACTCCGGTAAGGGCACAGCCGGCAAAGCGGGGAATATCTTTTTTATCGATGCCGGCCTCTTGCTTCGAAAACGCCCAGAGCATCCAAAACAATAACAAGGTAATACCTACACGCAGGAGGTTAACGCCGTAGGGCCCGATCATCGAAGGCGAGATATGCTTTACCAAACTAAGGTTAGTGGCAAAGAAAAAATTGGTGAGTAATAAGGCAATATGGGCTTTGGTGGTCGTGCGCAACACGGTAAGTTAGATAACAAAGAACGTAAATCTTATCGAGAACCCGCCTTAACGCTATTATGTTGTTCGATCCAATGGGCAAGGACCCCCGGCAAGGGCGATTGCGCGGTAAAGCGAGCAGAGAGTTGATAGGGGTACTGTTGTGCAAGGGTCAACGCTTTTGTTATCGAAAATCTTTTTTGTACGAAAAAAGGAGCATAGTGATGGCTGTTGGCATAGGCGGCCAGGTAGGTTTGCTCGGGTTGGCCCGGTGTGGGAACAAGCAATAATCTTTTTTGCAGCGGTATCATCTCCATTAATGTAGTATACCCGCTACGGCAAATAATATAGTCTGATTCAGCTAGCAGGGTTCTTAGATCGGCCGCATTTTTGTGATCGAATATTTTTACGTGCGGTGTACCGTATAGCAGGGCCATTTGTTGGGTTGATAATGCCCCCGCATGGTGCTGCGCCATTGCAGACGTATCGGCAGACGAAGAAGGCAACCCTCTGACCAGGGTCAACGCTCCGTTAAAGGAAGCGACTTGGTCTAGAATAATTTTTTCTAGCAGTGTTCGCTGTGGTTCAGGGCCGGAGAGTAACACTAACACTCGAAGCCTTTGTGGCAGTTCTTTCGACAGAGGTACTGTCGCATGAGTTGCTGTTGACAATCTATTTAAAAAGCCAATGTATTGTACCGGAATGCCGGGCAACAGACGGGGATGCGAGAGCGCACCGGCCAATGAAGGTTCTGTTGCCACATCGGGCACCCACACTTGCTGGTAGCGGTTAATGTAGCGATAGAGCAGGCGTTGGGTAACGCGATCGGCCAAGTGACCATACCCGGTTCGGATTGCTAATTGATGCGTTACAATAACGTTTAAAGTACCGGGGTGAGCCAGCCCGTAGCGATTATCGGCTATAATGGCATCGATAGCATAGCGGGCCACTATTTTTTTGATCCATTGTTGCT
Source organism: uncultured Chitinophaga sp. (assembly GCA_964654705.1). Classification (GTDB taxonomy): domain Bacteria; phylum Bacteroidota; class Bacteroidia; order Chitinophagales; family Chitinophagaceae; genus JJ008. Next base: position 1,962 of record CAZZLP010000191.1, on the reverse strand, counting down.
CTCGTTTTATCTGTAGCCAAAAACGCGGGATCAATTTGAGCATAGCCCATCCAAATAACCATTGGTGTCGGCTGTATCTGATGGGTGTATGTGGAGAAGAAAGATGGGTAAGCAAGGGAAACTCCTCTACAAGCAGGGTTCGGCTGGCGCCGTCCGAGGCGATGATTACTTCGCAGCCCAGCTTTTGTAGTGCCTGTACCAGCGAAATACAGCGGGTGGCATGCCCCAACCCCCAGTTAAGCGGGGCCACCAAGACAAGAGGGGGGCGGGTCGAGTGCTGCATTGAAAATCAAATAAAAAGCCTAAAATCGGAACCTTTGGGCAACAAAAGCGTTTGTAAAGTAGTTTTAATTCATGATTTTTATTACATGAAGTCGCTCCGCTCCCTTTTTGTATTGGCCTTTCTGGTACTTTTGCTTAGCGCCTGTAACCGTAATTTTTACAGCAGCAAGGCCTCTCGTAATTGTGGTTGTCCGGGGCAGCGCGTTCGCTAACAGATCGTAACTATGGCCGCTAACAATATTTTTGTACTGGTTTGCACCCCTTATCTATCCGCCGTGGCGGTCGAGCAAGAGCGTACCACACTTTCGCGGTTATTGGCCACTCCCTTAATGAGGGAAAGGTTTTTTCAGGCCACCGAGTTGGTAGACCGCAATCATATTACCAACAACCGCGCCCGGATTAAAGAAGAATTATCCAAGCGCCCGATGCGGTCGTTCCGTTTTGTGATTAACAAAAATTAAGTTGGCCGATCAATGTAATTGTTGCAGGGCGATGCGAAGCTGTTGCAACATGGCCGGAATATCCTCTTTCTTACAGGTGCCGATACTCATTCTGTACCAGGGCGACGAAGCTGCGGCCCCAAAGGCATAGAATGGCACCAGGGCCAATCCGGCGGCATCGAGTAAAAAGGCCGTTACATCGGCTTGCGTTGAGAGCAGCTTTCCATTCGCTGTCGTTTTATTAACGATGTCAACCTTAACGGTCAAATAAATGGCCGCCTCGGGTTGGATGGCATCTACCGAAAATCCTGCCGCCTTTAGTTGCATTAACCCTTCGTAAATGGCAGTGAGTCGAAGCTCGATCTCTTTTTTAAAGTGAGCAAGATAGTCTTCGATGGCGGGTTTGTCTTGTAAATAAACCGCCAGCGCCTTTTGTTCGGCCATGGGTGCCCAGGCCCCGATGTGGGTCATGATCTGCTTCATCTTCTGAATAACGTGCGCAGGGCCGAGCGCCCATCCCACGCGCACACCGGTAGCGGCAAAAGCCTTGCTGATCGCGTCTATGAAAATGGTATAGTCCTTCATTGCGGGGCGCAGCGAAACAGGGTTATGGTGTTGGATGTCTCCATAGGTCAGATGCCAATACATCTGATCGAACATCACGTATAATTTTTTTTGATCGGGGCCTCTGCTTTTGTTCTCTTCGATTACCAGATCACAAATAGCGGTTAGTTCGGCTTTGTCGAACGTAGTACCGGTAGGATTTTGGGGTGAGCAGAGCGAGAGCAGGGTGGCTCCTTTCAGGTGGGGGGCCAGTTGGCGGGCGGTGGGCATAAAGCGGGTTTCGGGTCCGGTCTCTATGACCACATGCTCACTGTCGGTAAAATGCGTGTAGTGGTTGTTGTTCCAAGAGGGTACCGCATAGACCACTCTATCTGCTTTGTCGCAAATGGCGCGAAACACGGTATAGATAAGTGGCCTGCCACCCGAGGCGATCAAGATCTCGTCGGTAGCATAGGTTAGTTTTTCTTTGTCGAAAATAAAAGCGGCGATGGCTTGGCGCAGATCGAGATTTCCTTCGGCGGCAGGGTAATTGGTATGCTTCTGGTGATAGGCATTGACAATGGCCTCCTCGAGTTCTTTGGGAATAGGAAAAAGAGCAGGATCAAAATCTCCGATGGTAAAATTGTAGATACGGGCACCCTGGCGGATCTTTTCTTTGATCTCTCCTCCAAGCTTT
>CAZZLP010000190.1:0-3401 GCA_964654705.1 uncultured Chitinophaga sp. | reverse complement strand
CGCGATATCAAAGTCTTTGATATATTCGAAAGTGATAAAGTAGGGGCAGGTAAAAAATCAATCGCCATCAACCTGACTTTTGCCGACCCTGAAAAAACGCTTACAGACAAAGAGATCGAGGGTGCCATGAATACCATCATCAAGACCTTGGAAAAAGAACTCGAAGCCACGGTAAGAAAATGAGCAACGCAGAAGACCTGAAACGGATCAGAGAAAAACTCAAACAGCTAATCGTACAGCATCAAACCCTGCTGGCCGAAAACCAGCAGCTTAACCGAGAACTAGAGAAGGTCAAGACCTCCCTGACCGAACAGCGCTCACAGAACCAGGACCTGTCCGATCGAATCTCGGCCACCAGCCTGAAGACCGAAGGAATGAGCGAAGAAGAGAAAGCCACCCTCGAAAAAAAGATCAATCATTATATAAAAGAAATTGACCGCTGTATCAGCCAGCTGGGCAATTAACCCCATGAGCCAAGAACTGATTCCCATAACAGCCCAGGTAGGTGACCGCAGCTATCGGATAAAGGTCGAGCCCAAAGACGAAGATGCGGTGCGCCGCACTTTGGAGCAGATCGATCAAAAACTGCGGGAGTTCAAAACTAACTTCGCAGGTAAGGACATGCAAGATTACCTGGCCATGACCCTGCTTTGGTATGCCACGCTGCCCGCTCCTGCCACTGCGGGTTCGGACGCTCCCGCACCCCATACACCCGCCCCCTCCACAGCCCAAGAGGAGAGCGACCTTGCGCGCGAGCTGGCAATGCTGGAACAGCTGCTCGACACTGAAATAAATAAACGCTAAGGGGGTCGACGCATCTTTTTTCGTATCTTTACTCTATTGTTGAACAGACCCCAACCCTTGACCGTGGGTCCTTAAAACAAGTATTGTGAACCCCCTAAACCTAAACATCAATGGACCCCAATATACTGTACGCTTTTATAGGCGTACTCGCCGGAGCAATTGGCCTCCTGGCTGGCCGCTTCATGTTTTCGAAAGTCAGTGACAAGCAAGTACAAGAAGCAGAAATTCAGGCACAAACCATTCTCAAAGAAGCCGAACTAAGGGCCGAGACTGTTCGTAAAGAAAAAGAGCTCGAAGCCAAAGAAAAATTCGTTCAGCTCAAGGCTGCGCACGAAAGAGATACCCTCGAGCGCAATAAAAAAATCAATGACGCCGAAAACCGGATTCGTCAAAAAGAGCAATCCGTCAATCAAAAAGAGAATAATCTCGATAAGCAGCTAAAAGAGAACGAGGTCATCAAAGAGAACCTGAACCGACAGATCGAGCTGGTCAATATCAAGCGCTCGGAGCTTGAAAAAAATCAAGAAGAGCATGTACGTCGCTTAGAGAAGATCGCCAACCTTTCTGCCGAAGACGCCCGTAACCAGTTGCTGGAAAGTCTCAAGAACGAGGTACAGACCCGTGCGCTGGCGCTGCAGCAGGAGATCATCGAAGAGGCTAAGCAAAAGGCCGGCAAAGAAGCCCGCAAGATTGTTATCCAGACCATCCAGCGGACCGCGGCAGAACAGGCCATCGAGAACTCCATTACCGTATTTAATTTGGAAAGTGACGAGATAAAGGGGCAGATCATCGGCAGAGAAGGTCGTAATATCCGTGCCATCGAAGCTGCCACCGGCGTGGACCTTATTGTCGACGATACTCCCGAAGCCATTTTGCTATCGAGCTTTGACCCTTTACGTCGCGAAATTGCCCGTTTGAGTCTGCAACGACTGGTGGGTGATGGTCGTATTCATCCGGCCCGTATCGAAGAAGTGGTCGAAAAGACCCGCAAACAGATCGAAGAACAGGTGATGGAAATCGGTGAACGCACCGTGATCGAGTTGGGTATTCACGGACTGCACAAAGAGCTGGTGCGTATGGTAGGTCGGATGCGCTTTCGATCTTCGTACGGTCAAAACCTGCTCATGCACAGCCGCGAGACCGCCAATCTTTGCGCTACCATGGCGGCCGAACTGGGACTCAATCCAAAGCTGGCCAAGAGAGCCGGTCTGCTCCATGACATTGGAAAAGTACCCGACGAAGAAAGTGAACTCAGCCACGCACTGCTGGGCGCCAAACTCGCCGAGAAGTACGGAGAAAACCCTGCTGTTGTCAATGCAATTGCCGCACACCACGACGAAGTAGAGATGCAGTTCGTTATATCGCCCATTATCCAGGCTTGCGATGCCATTAGCGGGGCCAGACCCGGAGCACGCCGGGAGATCATGCAACAATACCTGCAACGGATCAAGGATCTCGAGAACCTGGCCATGGGCTATAACGGAGTCGAAAAGGCCTATGCCATTCAGGCGGGACGTGAACTACGCGTTATCGTAGAGGCCGATAAGGTCAGCGATCAGGATTCGGACCGTCTCTCTTTTGAGATCGCCCAAAAGATCCAGACCGAGATGACCTTTCCGGGCCAGATAAAAGTGACCGTAATCCGCGAGAAAAGAGCCGTCAACGTGGCCCGCTAGGTCAGTTCGGGGAGGTAAATACTATTTATTGTCTTTCAGCCCGTTGCGAGAAGCGCGGGCTTTTTTTTCGAAGCAATTATTTTAATGGCCCGTTGTTTGAGCATTCAGAGTAAATTCCATACCTTTGCCTCCCTTTAAATCATCGGATCATGAACGCTATCGCCTACGTACACGAACAACTGACCGCCAAAAAGCAGTTCCCTGCCTTTAAACCCGGCGACAACATTACCGTCAACTACAAGATCATCGAAGGAAACAAAGAAAGGATCCAATCCTTTAAGGGTGATGTGATCAAAAAGCAGGGCTCGGGTCATACGGCCAGCTTTACCGTAAGAAAAATCTCTGATGGCGTTGGTGTAGAACGAGTATTTCCTTTCTTTTCGCCCAACATCGATTCTATCGAGATGAATAAGACCGGACACGTTCGTCGGGCCAAGCTCTTTTACCAGCGTAGCCGCAGCGGTAAGAGTGCCCGCATTCGCGAAAAGCGTATGGCCGTGGCCGAAACCTCTCCAGCCTAACGAATCAATTGCTTATACATCCCGCAGCACTGACTCTAGCGTTGCGGGATTTTTTTTGTCCGATGCATCGGCACAGTTAGTATCTTTACAAGACAATCGAAAGCTATGACAAATCCTATTTTACTGGGCATGCTGGGTACCAATGAGATCATTATCATTTTGGTTATTGTATTGCTGCTGTTTGGCGGTAAAAAAATTCCTGAGTTGATGAGAGGACTTGGAAAAGGAGTGCGCGAGTTTAACGATGCCAAAAGCAACGTAAAAAGGGAGATAGAAGAAAGCGCCAGTGATATCCACCGCTCTGTTAAAGATTAATGCATTTTTTCGGGCCATGCCCGGCTTCTTGCCTTTTTTTCGGAAACGCCTTACCGGATTATGGCTGGTGATGGCCCTTGTTAAC
>CAZZLP010000189.1:0-3408 GCA_964654705.1 uncultured Chitinophaga sp. | reverse complement strand
TTCACTCTTTTCTATGTGAAAAGACAACTGTGGATAGATCTAAAAAAACTATACGTAATAGCACTAGCACAAGAAATAAAACATCACGTAGTTCTCCCATTGAGGTAGATAATTACCCTTATCATTAATATAATGACTTCAATCATTGATAGGTTGACAACCACAGGATAGCTTGCAGCAAAAAATGAAAAAATATATTTTGATCGGCTCCATCATCTTATTCAATCTGCATTTAAATGGGCAACAAAAACCTGAACAAAGCGGAATAGAGGTAAAGCCGGTCACCGTCGATTTTACGGCTACCCCCGGAACCAGTAGTACGAAAAAAATTTTTGTAACCAACAAAATGTCCGAGAAGACCCAGTTTACCGCTTACTTGAGTGACTGGCGAAGAGATACCACCGGAAGTCATGTGTTTTCAGAACCCGGCAACGATCCGCGCTCTTGCGCATCTCGCGTATCGATCGACAAAACCTTCTTTGAACTGGAACCGGGACAACGACAAGAGATCAACCTTACCGTATCGGAGCCATCGGATAGCAATCATCACACGCAAATGAGCTGGTGTATGTTCTTTATAGAAACGGTAAAAGAGAAAAAATTAGGAAACACAACGGGCTTTAAAACAACCATCGCCAACCACTATCGAGTGGGCATACATATTTACCAGACACCTCCCGATGTTACTGAAAAAGAGATCCGACTATTAAAAGTGTCCTCCTTGCCTGGTGCAGAGAACCGATACCGACTTATCTGCCAGAATACGGGCGGCACACAACTTCAATGCTCTGGCTACATAGAACTTTTCTCGCTTCAGGACGGCAGTAAAATGAGATTACCCAGTCAGGAGTTTCCACTTTTCCCTGAACAGGTTCGTTATATCGATTTTACGCTTCCCGAGCAACTGGCCAAGGGCAAATACACCCTCACAGGAATCATTGACGCAGGAAACGATGTAGCGCTCGAAGCGGGTCAACTGACCATAGAGATCAGATAGCCTATTGCTTGAGTAAACGCATCGGTCGGTTTCGCTCCCGAAGTATAAAATTGACCTCGGCCTCTTGACGGACGCGAAGATCAATCCGTTGGTGGAGGGTCACCGGACGTACAGCACCGGTAAATGCCTCCGGATTTAATGTTACGGTATAGGATGCCGCGGGAACATTTATAAAATACTCGCCCCGCTCGTTGGTAAGTGTTGAGTACTCCTTTCCGGTACTGTCGATGGCTTTGACCAAAATATTATCCGGCACCAGGTGAAGCGTACTGTACATAGCCGGGTCTACAATGACCTTTCCAGACACGACCGCACTTTTTGCAAAAGGAACCAATATTTTTTGGCTACGCCTGAGTTCGATAAGTAGCTCATTGTCGGGTGGAGGCACCAGCCCGCGGTATGCCGAGGAAGATACGGACAGTTGATAGCGCCCGGTATCGACATTTCGCCTTAGCACATACCCTTTTTTATCGGTCAAGAAATTTTCGTTGTTGATCTTGACGGCTACACCTGAGAGCGGTCTGTCGGTGCTGTCATAGCGTTTATTTGCATTGACATCCTCATAAGTCAAAACGCTCATTTGGTGGTAGCGTCTTTTAAAAGGTACGGGTACTTGCAATGATTTTTTTAACGAAAGTGTTACAAAAGGGGCATTAAGACCTAGTTGCCCGGGAGCTGCCGAGCGGGTAAACGGGAAGGTTCCTGAAAAAGAGAGTTGCAATCCTTGCGTTGGTTGTTGCCAAAAAGCAGTTACTCCTGCCGAAGAGGTTATTCGTTCGTCATAGCGCGTCTTAGAAAGACTGTATCGAATCTGAAGGGCGACGCGCTCCCATAACCGCAGGCCCACGTAGGGGCTGACTAACAGGGTCTGGTTTATTCGAAGCACTTCTTTAACTGCGCTATCCTTTAGTACCGGCTGCTGCATAAAAAAAGCCCGAACGCCGCTAGACTTTTGCTGATAATTAAAAGCCGTATTTGTGGTAAAGACCGGACGATTAATTAATGGGTTGTCGGCATACCCTAAAAAAGATTTGAACGAAAACCTGTCACCCCTCTTCGTAGTAGATCCAACGAATAACTCTCCGAACTGGTAGCGGGGTAAGATCCCCCCCGATAAGCCAGTCTGTCTAAAGGGTCCGGTGCTGAACGAAATATCAATGTGATCCCTTCTAACACCAACTCTGATACCCGCCTTCTCTATATTAAAGCGAAAGGCATCGGCAAAATAGATAGTATCCAAAAAAACCGAACTGATAACCCGGTTATAATTATAAAAAAGGTCTACATAGAGTTTTCTTTTTGTCCACCTTAGCTGATGAAGATGATTATCAAGCCCTTTATCGACCCCCGGAAAATTCCTTGGAAATCGTTGCCAAGTACTGGACCACTCCCACTTCTTTCCGATGTGCTGAAAACTGTAGCCGCCCCCCAACGCCAAATTTCCGCTCGAAGAGACCGAGAGACGAAGAAAATGCTCCCACCCTATTGCCACGTGGATCTTAAAACGGGAGCGATCATTGGGTTGCCAGGTATTTTCGTGGTAGACCAGGTATTCATTTATTCCTTTTTTAGCATCGAAATTGGCTACCAGCCGATCCAACCTAGACGCCCTGGGTAGTTTTTTTTGTATCCAGCCACTGTAATAATGATTGGTAAACGCAGCCGCAGCGTTTGAAAGTATCGCTTGTACTCCCACCTGAATGGCAGTTGACGGGCGGAAAAGAAAACTACCCCCTCTGCCATAAGAAAAAAAATGTTGAACCGAATTTAACTGCCCAAGCGAAAGGTCCCAACGAGGTTGCTTGAGCTGCAACAAAAATACATTTCGCTCCAGCGTATTGAGCATTCCATAGAGTTTAGAACGAAAGGTCAGATCGATACTTCCCTTGCCCAGCTTACTGGATGCATCTGCCCCTACGTAATAATTGATCTTTTTATCATTGATCATTATACCGGTCTCGAACGAGGCTGGAAAATCGGCGAAAGGACTGGGATGCACTTTTTCGCTTAGCTGAGCAGGGGCCAATGTAACGGGCAGACTATAGATGATACCCGAGGTATCGGCTACTTTGATCAGCAATTTTTGAGAGGTCTTCCACCCTTTAACCGGAATGTCCAAAGTACATGACAAGGTGGAGTCCGTGCCGGGCAGAAGCCGAAGCGTAAATTTTTTATCCTGGTCAAAAAGAATGGAGCGAAAGGCGATCTGATAGCGACCGTAACTGGTGCCTGTGTTTTTTATTTGTAACGGAACAGCAATCCTTTTGGTATCCTTATAAACAGTGATGGTCGAAACAGGGGTCAAAACCAGAAAGGAGTTGACAGCAGCGGCCCGGATATAAAAAAAGGTATCAACCCTTTGGCTGGCAACAGAAGAATCCTCTAAGCTAAATTTAATTCCAACCCGTTCG
>CAZZLP010000188.1:0-3416 GCA_964654705.1 uncultured Chitinophaga sp. | reverse complement strand
CAAACATGGCACTTTCCAATCAAAATCTGAAGTATCTGCGCAAGCTCCGAGGCTGGACCCAAGAGGAGTTTGCCATCAAACTCAATATCAAACGATCGCTACTGGGCGCCTATGAAGAGGAGCGTGCCGAACCGCGTTTCGAAGTGCTAGAATCCGTCTGCGATATTTTTAAATTGACCATGGACGAACTCTTACGAAAGGACCTGAGCGACAACAAGGCCGACTACCTGGTCAAAAGAAGGTCATTGAAGATGAACGCAGGGCCTGCTGAGATTCCGTTCGTACCTGTTAAGGCCGCCGCGGGATACCTGGCCGGTTATGCCGACCCCGAGTTCATTGACGAACTCAACACCTTTACCCTGCCCATGCTAACCGGGGGTAATTACCGCGCCTTTGAGATCATTGGTGATTCCATGCTGCCCACCCCCAGCGGCTCGGTGATCGTGGGCGAAAAGGTCAACGATCTCGAAGAGGTAAAACAAAATACACCCTGTATCGTCATCTCAAGAAATGAGGGTATCGTATACAAGCGTATCCAGAAAAGCTCCAAGCAGCGTGATAAACTTACCCTGGTCAGTGATAATCCTATCTTTCATCCGTACACCGTCAATACCGACGAAGTGTTGGAGATGTGGCAGGCACAGGTGGTCATCTCCAAGGCCAATACACAACACCGCTGGGATATGAATCAGTTGGCCAATGTGGTCTCAGATTTGCAACAGCAGGTGACTTCTTTAAAGAAGAAGATCAATTAGCGCGCTTCAAAAAACCGTCTTGCCACTTTAGGTAATAAAGTTTTTTGTTCTCATAATACTGCGGTGTGGTTGGCTGGCCGGGCAACAGCAAGGGTTGAATGTCCATTTCTCTAAAAAGAAAAAACTCCTTGCTTCCTAAGTGCAGGTCGATCTCTTTTTGATAACGCAACAGTAATTTCGAAAAATGCCAGATGCACTCGTACCCTCTTAAGACCATATCGCTGGGCCGGGCATAAAGCTGACTGGCAAAAAAAGCTTCGATGCTCTGACTAAGACTGTCGGTGCGCGGACTATAGAAGGGGGTACAGAAAAAAAGATCGGCTCCCCGGTACTCGGGCTTCGCAAAGTCTTTGATACCGTCCCAGATGGGCATCCCCATAACGGTAATCTTATATCGTTGTTTGCCCAACGTTACCAGTTGCTGGCTAATGCGTTTACCGAAATTTTCATCTACACTCGCCACCCAGCAAACACTGGATCTTATCGTATCGACCCAGGGAGTTAGTTGCTGTACGGTAAAGCTGTCGCTCAGCTCCACGAACTTGATGGGAGCAGGAGTGCCGCCTCTTTTTCGGGCAGCCTCTTCGATATACGTTCGGATCCTTGATTCAAGTGCTCCCTTTTTTTGAAACACGACCAGTGTTTGCTTTGAAAATTGGCTGCGGATATAACCATAGATGCTCTGGCACTGCGAAGGCAAGGTCGAATTGAGCAAAACCAGATACGGATTTTGCTGTACCCCGCCATCGTTCGGAAGGTTGATGTTGACCACCGGTATTTTTCTTTCCTTACCGACCGTTGCAAAAAGTTTTAACTCCGAAGCAGAGCAATAGGTAATGATCAGATCGGCCCCTTGACAAGAAGGGCTGTTGAGTTGGTCGGTAATGCTTTTTTCTGCCGAACGGTTGTCAAAGACGCTCAGATCGATCGATGCTCCCTCTTTGTTGAGTGAATCCAGCGCCAGCAAGGCTCCCTCGTAAAATTCAAGGCCGGGTACCATGAATTTGGGAAATTGTTGGGCCGGATAACGGTAGGTGTTGGTATTGTCAAAAGCTGAGTCAAGAAACAGCGGGGCAAAAAGAGCGATCCTGATTTTTTTTTCTGCAGGCGAGGTCGGCTGTGCTTTGGCCATAAAGAAAGGACCGGTCATCAACCCGATACCCAAAAGGCAAGAAAAGATCCAATTCTTTTGCATAACGAACAGACATTATTCCCACTCAATCGTGGCCGGCGGTTTGCTGCTTATGTCGTAAACGACCCGATTGATGCCACGCACCTGGTTGATGATATCGTTCGAAAGGTCGGCCAAGAAAGAATAAGGAAGATGAGCCCAATCGGCTGTCATGCCATCGACACTTGTCACTGCCCTGATGGCAACAGTGTATTCATAGGTGCGTTCGTCACCCATCACGCCGACGGTCTTTACCGGCAATAAAATGGCGCCCGCCTGCCAGACCGATCCGTAGAGGCCTTTCTCGTGGAGCGACCGGATAAAAATGGCATCGGCCTCTTGCAAAAGTTTTACCCTCTCGGCGTTCACCTCACCCAAGATGCGAATAGCCAGGCCTGGTCCTGGAAAAGGATGTCTTGCGATCATCTCGGCTGGTATTCCCAGTTCCAATCCAATCTTTCTGACCTCATCTTTAAAGAGCAGGCGCAAAGGCTCCACCAACTCTAAGTGCAGGTGAGCAGGTAACCCGCCCACATTGTGGTGCGATTTAATGGTAACGGAGGGGCCATGCACCGAAACGCTTTCAATGACGTCGGGATAAATGGTGCCTTGCCCCAGCATATCGAAGCCATCAAGTTTTTTAGCTTCTTCTTGAAACACGTCTATGAACAAAGAACCGATCGCTTTTCTCTTTTGTTCGGGGTCTGTCTTACCGGCCAGGGCCTTGTAGAAACGATCGCGGGCATCAATACCGGTTACGCTCAAGCCGATCTGCCGGTAAGCGTGCAGCACTGTTTCGAATTCATCTTTTCGAAGAACACCATTGTCTACAAAGATGCCCTGCAACTGGTCACCAATGGCTCGGTGTATCAGGGTGGCAGCTACGGTAGAGTCCACTCCGCCGCTAAGCGCCATAATTACTTTTCGTTTTCCGATCTGCCGACGCAGTTCGTTAACGCTGTCGGTAATAAAATGCGCGGCAGTCCAGTCTTGCGAACAGCCACAGACACCGATCAGAAAATTGCGAAGCAATAACTTTCCTTGCAGCGAGTGGTATACTTCGGGATGAAACTGTACCCCGTATAAGGGTTTTGAATCGGTCGATATTTTTCGAAAGGCCGCCACCGGAATACTTTCGGTCGTGGCCAACAGATCGAATCCTTTCGGAAGTTCCTTGATGGAATCGCTGTGACTCATCCAGACCTGCGTAGTCTTATCGAGTCCCTGCACGAACGTATCATCACTTTCAATGAGTAGTTGGGCCCGGCCGTACTCTCTTTTATCGCTTTTGGCCACCGTTCCGCCAAAACACTTAGCGGTCAGCTGTGCACCATAGCAGATGCCTAAGACGGGAACGTGCTGAATGAGCTTTTCAATGTCGAGTGCGGGGGCATTGGTCTCATTGACCGAGAAGGGAGAACCCGATAGGATGATCCCTTTTAAGGCGCTTTCAAAGGAAATGGATTTATTGAAAGAGACGATCTCGCAGT
>CAZZLP010000187.1:0-3416 GCA_964654705.1 uncultured Chitinophaga sp. | reverse complement strand
CCCCGTAATTGCGCTTGCAGAATTCACTGATCTCTTCGTTCGATCCGGGTTCTTGCCCCATAAAGTTATTGGCAGGAAAACCCACAATGACCAGTTTTTTCCCATAGGTCTTGTATAGTTGTTCCAGCCCCTCGTATTGCGGGGTAAGACCGCAGCGCGAGGCGGTATTCACGACCAGGATCTTTTTTCCTTTAAAGTCAGCGAAACGAATCTCTTTTCCTTCGAGACCGGGTACGGCAAAATCATAGATCGATCCGGCACTAAAAGCAAACAGACTCATAAGTAGGGTGATGATAAGTTTCATGATATTATGTTTCAGTTAGCGTAACAAGGCAAGTTAAAAAAAGTTTTTGGCAGTGGTCATAGCGAAGAGATACAGACGGTGGCCATACTGACCGTAACGCCCTTAATACCGGCCAGCAGCAGCCCGCAAGATTCCAAGGTAGCCCCTGTGGTCAGCACATCGTCGACCAGCAAGACCCTTTTGTTCAGCAGTCGGTGCGGCTGCTCCATGCAAAAGGTGTAGCGACTATTCTCTACCCGACCCAACCGACCCAGACGTGTCTGGCTGCTGCTAAAATTCTTTCGTACCAATACTTCTTCTATCACCGGTACAGCGAGCTGAGATGCGATCGCATGACAAAGGACCGCCGCCTGGTTATAGCCCCGTTGTCTTATTTTTTTAGGATGAAGCGGAACCGGCACCAGTGCCTCCGGTTCAAAACGACCACTTTCTTTGAGCTGCTTTGCCAGCAGCAAACCCAATTGCTCTCCGATCTTTCGTTGGTGATGGTATTTAAATTGATAAATAAGTTGTTCCATCAGCGAATCGCGGTTCAGATAGAAACCGGCATGTATCGCTGCAAAGGGCAGTCGACCCCATAAGATCTTCTCGGCCGGATTATCAGGGCTCCCGGCAAACCCCGTAGCGGGCAACGCCTCTAAGCAATACCAGCAAAGCGATGTTTCTTGTCCCAGCTTGTCGGTGCCACATCCGGCACAGGTATGCGGATAGAATAATTGCGTGATCGCGCCGGCGATCTCTGTAATAACCTGCATAAAGCTAAAAACTTACTTTGGCTTAAAATAAATAACGATACACGTCTTCTACCCGGGCCATGGTCACCACTTCGATACCGCGGTCTTTTTGACTTTTTTTGTTCGCTGTTTCTTTTTGATTGTAACGCGACACGATAATTTTCTCAAAACCCAGTTTGGCTGCTTCGGCAATACGCTGATCGATGCGATTAACAGCCCTTACTTCTCCGCTCAACCCCACTTCGCCCGTAAAACAAAGACGTGCAGATAACGGGGTGTCTTCATAAGAAGAAAGAAGCGCGCACAATACCGCCAGATCGATCGAAGGGTCCTCGACTTTTAATCCGCCGGCAATATTCAAGAACACATCTTTGGTGCCGAACTGAAATCCTCCTCTTTTTTCCAACACGGCCAGTAGCAGTTGCAACCTTCGCAGATCGAAACCACTTACGGTGCGTTGTGGCGTTCCATAAACAGAAGGAGTAACCAGCGCCTGTACCTCTATCAGTAAAGGTCGCATCCCTTCCATGGTGGCTGCAATGGCAATTCCACTCAATTGTTCGTCTTTTTGCGTCAGCAGGAGTTCGCTTGGATTCAGCACCGCTCTCATGCCCGTGTCGTTCATCTCATAGATCCCTAACTCGGCTGTGCTGCCAAAACGATTCTTGAGCGTGCGTAAGATGCGGTAGGTATAATGCCGGTCTCCTTCGAACTGCAGCACCGTATCGACCATATGCTCTAACATCTTGGGCCCTGCGATCTGTCCTTCTTTGGTAATGTGTCCGATCAAAAAAACTGGCGTATTGGTCTCTTTGGCAAAGCGCTGAAATTCGGCCGCGCATTCTCTGATCTGCGAGATCGATCCGGGCGACGCGTCGATATGCGGTGTTTGTAATGTTTGGATAGAGTCGACGATCAGCAACTGTGGCTTCAATTTCTTTATTTCCTGAAAGATGACCTGCGTATTGGTCTCGGTCAGCAAATAAAAATTCGGATTCTTGGTTTGCAATCGGTCGGCCCGCATCTTAATCTGTTGCTCGCTCTCTTCGCCACTAATGTAAAGCACTATGGTGTCTTTAAGCCCCAATCCGTTTTGTAAGAACAAGGTCGATTTGCCGATACCGGGTTCTCCCGCTACCAGCACCAGACTACCGGGAACAATGCCTCCACCCAGCACTCGGTTGAGTTCACTATCGGGTGTGGTGATTCTTTTCTCTTCGCTGCTTTTGACCGCATCCAGCGTGGTCGTACGTCCTGCACGTTTATCGCCCCCGAACTCTTTCCAATCAATAAAATCTTTTGACTTGTCTTTTTGAACCAGCTCTTCGACAAAGCTGTTCCAAGCGCCGCAGCCCGGGCATTGACCGATCCATTTGACACTTTCGTGTCCGCATTGCTGGCAAAAAAAACTGCTCTTGGTCTTACTCATCTCTATAAAATGCAAAGGGCCAATCTTTCGACTGACCCTTTACTTACTAACCCATTAAATTCTATTGCTAAATTAGCAAGGAGGGGGGGATATTAAAAATTAAATTTGCCCTTTGTGCATAACTTTTCTGTTGAACTTTTTGGCTGACAGGGGCTGCCAGAGGGTGTAGTTGTAATTTATATTAAATTGATAATCATTTTATTGTATAATTTGTTCGCCTCGGCTGAAAAAGGTAACCCGGCCCCGGTCTCAAGAATTTTCCCCTTTTCGAATGACAAAAAGACGTGAAAAAAAGCACCCCTCCGGCTGGCTATAAATTTGTTGTAATATTGAGTATTAAATCAATCCTTTTAATCCATGACGAACGAAATTATGCTGGTCTCCCTCCTGTTTCTGGGAATCAGTTTTCTGGTCTCTTCTATCCTAAAGGGTAAGTTTACCCGTTACAGCAAGCAGCCCCTCTCTAACGGGTTGTCTGGCAAGCAGATAGCCGAAAAAATGCTCAGGGAAAACGGTATTTATGACGTGAGCGTGACCTCGGTAGAAGGGTTTTTGTCCGATCACTACAATCCGCTCAATAAGACCGTCAACCTGAGCCCAGATGTCTATAACGGCACCAGTGTCTCGGCCGCAGCCGTGGCCGCCCACGAGTGCGGACATGCCGTTCAGCATGCGACCGCTTATGGACCCCTTGTATTCAGAAGCCGAATGGTACCCGTGGTTCAGTTCAGCGCCAATATTGTTAACTGGATCTTGATGGCCGGAATAATTCTGCTGGCATCCACCAATAATTCTACCGTGCTGTTGATCGGTATCATCCTGATGTCTGTTACCGTATTGTTTAGTCTGGTTACTTTGCCCGTTGAGTTCGATGCTAGCAAGCGTGCGTTGGCATGGCTCGATCGTACCAACATCACCAACTCCGAAGAGTACCCCATGGCCAAAGATG
>CAZZLP010000186.1:0-3462 GCA_964654705.1 uncultured Chitinophaga sp. | reverse complement strand
ACCCCCTTGCTCGGACGTCATACCAATGGCACCGCTATAGGTGGGATAGGTGTCTCCATAAGAAGGGTAAAGCAGATCGAACCGCTCGCGGGTAAAGTACAACCAGCCATTCTTGTCAAAATAACCCGCATGGTTTTTTCCGATAGCCTGCTGAAACTCGCGTTGCCACGGAGTAATGATCTCGTGATAAGGTTCGGCAGCCGGTGCAAAAAAGTAGGGCTCATTGTAGCCTTGCTCATGAAAATCCACATGTACCTGTGGCATCCACTGCTGGTACAACCGCATCCGCTGTTGTGATTCTACCTGCGATTGCCAGGCCCAATCTCTGTTCAGGTCAAAGTAATAATGATTGGAGCGACCACCGGGCCAAGGCTCCTGGTGTTCTCTGGATAGCGGATAAGGATTAAAGGTTTGCCCCACTACACTGTTGTACCAGTTGACATACCGGTCTCTTCCGTCGGGATTGATGCAAGGGTCGATGACTACCACCAACTGATCTAACCAATCGGTGGTCGAAGCACCCTCTTTTACCAGCTCGTACAGTGTAACCATCGATGCCTCGGTAGAGGAAGCTTCGTTACCATGCACGTTATAGCTAAGCCAAACAAGGACCGGATGATTTTCTTCTATGGGCGCCGCCTTATCGAGCGTAAGACCGGCCAGACGCAGATTATTTAATCGAATCGATTCTAGCGAAGCAATGTTTTTGGCAGCGCTAACAAAGGCCACTACCAAAGGCCTTCCTTCGTTGGTTATTCCATAATTGACCAACCTGACCTTTTCGGGCACGGCTGCGGCAACATGTCTGAAATAACTTTGCACCAAATGGTGCGGCGTATGACGCGTTCCTACTTCGTAACCTAAAAAAGCAGCCGGAGAAAGCAGTTGCGCCTGTGTAAGACCGAAACACAAAACCAGCAGTGCGGTCAGAAGCCCGTTTCTTAAAAGCATAATAAGATCTTTGTGTCGGCAAGTTAAGGTTTGTTTTCGTTTCCGTAGCTTAGCGATCCAGAAGAATTCATTATGAAAAACCTTGCTTGCCGTACACTATTGCTGATACTCTTCCTTTCGCTACTGACCTTCTCGGAAGCGTTTTCGCAGCAGCAGACCCCTTATCAGTATGCCATCGAAAAATCGCTGATCGCCAAAAGGGGAGCCGTCGTGTCGGCCCATCCGCTGGCCTCTCAGGCCGGGCTGTCCATTTTAAAAAAAGGAGGCAATGCCATCGATGCCGCCATTGCTACGCAACTCGCACTGGCTGTGGTCTACCCCAATGCCGGCAACCTTGGCGGCGGCGGCTTTATGGTAGCGCAACTTAAGAACGGAAAGCAGCTGGCCCTCGATTACAGAGAAAAAGCACCTGCTAAGGCGCATCGCGATATGTACATTGAAGCCGATGGCAGTGCCAATACCGAGAAAAGCCAGCAAGGACATCTGTCTTGTGGCGTACCCGGTACGGTGGCCGGACTATTTGCCGCACACAGTCATGCTAAACTTTCGTTCGCACTACTAATTGCCCCGGCCATAGAACTGGCAGAGAAAGGATTTGTTATTACCGCCGCAGAGGCGCGCGGACTCAATAATCTGCAAAGCGATCTTAAAAAATATAATACCCAAACTCCGGCCTTTGTCAAAGAAAATGAATGGAAGGCAGGCGACACCCTGGTGCAGACCGATCTGGCCAATACATTAAAAAGAATTCGCGACAAAGGGCAAGCCGGTTTTTACGAAGGAGCCACAGCCGAACTGATCGTAGCCGAAATGCAAAGAGGGGGCGGTCTTATTACAAAAGAAGACCTGCGTGCCTACAAGGCACAATACCGCGAGCCGCATCGCTTTTCGTATAAAGAATACAGCATAGTGGGTATGCCCATGCCCAGTAGCGGCGGGGTACTGCTGCATCAAATGCTAAAAATGGTAGAGGACCGTCCGTTGGCCGCGATGGGTTTTCATTCTCCAGAGGCCGTGCAGTTAATGACCGAGGTAATGCGAAGAGCGTATGCCGACAGAGCGGCATACATGGGTGATGCCGATTTTTATAAAGTCCCCGTTAAGCAGATCACCGATGCCTCTTATTTGCAAGCGCGCATGAAAAGTTTTACACCGGGTGCTCCCACCCCCAGCAGTACACTTCGACCCGGCAAAGTGGCGGGTTATGAGAGCGAAGAAACCACTCATCTCTCGGTTATTGACCAAGAAGGCAATGCCGTAGCCGTTACCACCACGCTCAACAATTCGTATGGCAGCAGAACCGTGGTGGGCGGTGCAGGATTTTTGCTCAACGACGAGATGGATGATTTTAGTATCAAGCCCGGTGTTCCTAACATGTTCGGTGCCGTGGGTGGCGAGGCCAATGCCATTGCACCCGGCAAGCGCATGCTTAGTTCAATGGCCCCCACCCTGGTACTGAAAAAAGGAAAACCCTACTTGGTCATCGGCACTCCCGGAGGCACCACCATTCCCACCCAGATCTTTCAGACGGTCATCAATATTCTGGAATTTAACATGACACCGCAAGACGCCGTTTACAAACCCAAGTTTCATCATCAATGGCTGCCCGACGAACTGGTGCTCGAAAAAGGTTTTTCGGAAACTACCAAAAGCGCCTTGCAAAAAATGGGCTATAAACTTGGTAAAGAAAGAGGCGGCATTGGAAGAACAGAACTTATATTGGTAAGGCCCGACGGCAGCTTCGAAGCCGTTGCCGATAAAAGAGGCGAAGATTCCGCGGCGGGTTACTAAGAAAAGGCCGACATTCTTATTGCAAGCGTAAAGACCGTCATCGACCGCCAAAGACCGCGCACGAAAATTATTTCAATTGAAACCCTTCAAGGAACTTGGTATTAAAATCACCACTGCGAAAGCGCTCGTCTTGCATAAGCTGTAAATGAAAGGGAATGGTGGTCTTGACCCCTTCGATCACATATTCGCTAAGGGCACGGTACATGGTCTGGATGGCCTCTTGGCGCGTTTGGGCTACGGTAATGAGCTTACCGATCATCGAATCGTAATATGGAGGAATCACATAGCCCGCATATACGTGACTGTCCACGCGAACGCCATGTCCACCGGGCTGGTGCACCACGGTGATCTTACCGGGAGAGGGGCGAAAATCATTGTAAGGATCTTCGGCGTTAATGCGACATTCAATGGAATGCATTTGCGGATAATAATCTTTTCCGGAAATACGATGACCGGCCGCAATCAGTATTTGTTCTTTGATCAGATCGTAATTGATGACCTCTTCGGTTACGCAGTGCTCTACCTGTATCCGCGTATTCATTTCCATAAAATAGAAATTGCGGTGCTTGTCTACCAGAAACTCTATGGTACCCACGCTCTCGTAATTGATAGCCGATGCTGCTTTTTTTGCAGCTTCTCCCATTTTGTAGCGCAACTCTTCGGTCATGAACGGAGAAGGAGATTCTTCGACCAGCTTTTGGTGACGACGCTGAATAGAAC
>CAZZLP010000185.1:0-3496 GCA_964654705.1 uncultured Chitinophaga sp. | reverse complement strand
CCCGGGGCGATACAGCTTCCTTTTTGCACCTGCACCGGTGGGTTTTCGGTGAGCGTTCGCAAAATTCGGTCTTGGACAGCGCTACAAGGATCGATTTCGTTGAGTAGTTCTTTGGCTACCCCCAACGAAGACGAAGCAGCTAGTTGTTTCATCTTCGTTACGGCCTCCAGCCCCCGCGCCAGTTGACTGAGTTCGCGTGGCGAAATTTTTCGAAGCGCAATACGGGCTGCCAGTCTTTCCAGGTCTCCGCATTCGCTGCACAAAGCTATAAGGGTGTCGCGGGTCGTTCGATCATCGATCAGTGAAAGTACCCACCCCAGTCGTTGTTCTATGGCGCGGGTATCGATAAGCGGAAACAATAGCCAACGTTTTAGCAGACGCGCCCCCATGGGGGTAACGGTATTGTCGAGTACAGAGAGAAGGGTAGGACCATCGGAAAGGGAACCGTTTATTAATTCCAGGTTGCGTATGGTAAAGCGGTCCATCCATAAAAATTCATGTTGGTCAATACGCTGAAGTCTGGCTATATGCTCCAGATGCGGGTGCTCAGTTTCTCGTAAATAATGAAAAAGGGCTCCGGCGGCCGTTAGACCCAACGTCATTTTTTCTACTCCAAATCCCTTGAACGAATGGGTCTCGAAATGTTTCAGTAACGAATCGGTGGCAAAGGTGACATCAAAGATCCACTCATCGAGCGTGTACGTGTACACACGGATCGAAAATTGCTCCTTTAATGAAGCCAGCTGTTTTTTACTGCAAATAATCTCTGCCGCCTGAAAGCTTTGCAACAGCTTATCGATGTATTCTCCCGTTCCTTCTGCCAATAGCATCTCACCGGTAGACAGATCGAGTAAGGCTAATCCATATTGCTGATCGAAGGGCGGTGTAATGGCTGCTAAAAAATTATTGGAGCGTTGTTCGACCAGTTTATCGCCTGTGGCCGTACCCGGGGTAACCATTTCGGTAACGCCTCTTTTAACGATGCCTTTGGCCAGTTTGGGATCTTCGAGCTGGTCGCAGACGGCAACGCGATGTCCTGCTTTGACCAATTTGTGCAAGTAGTTGTCGAGTGCATGATGCGGAAAGCCCGCCAACTCGGCGGCGGAGGCAGCCCCGTTGTTTCTTTTGGTAAGGGTAATGCCCAGCACCTTGGACGTCAGAACGGCATCTTGTCCGAACGTCTCATAAAAATCACCTACCCTGAATAGCAGAATGGCATCGGGATATTTCTGTTTGATGGCCCGATGCTGCTGCATGAGCGGGGTATCGGCTGCGCTGCTTTTTGCCATATATGATCGGTACGTTAACCGAGAATGACAAAAATAAGGAACCCTGCTTACCTTTGCGGCATGCGTAAGCTGAAGGCAGACGAATTAGGGAGAATATCGGTTGCGCAGTGCAGCGAATTACCTCGTTTTCCTCTTGTAGTGATACTCGAAAATATCCGGAGCGCCTATAATGTGGGTAGTGTCTTTCGCACTGCCGATGCTTTTTGTATCGAATCGATCTATTTGGTGGGATACTGCGCCACGCCCCCGCATAAAGAGATCGCGAAGACGGCGCTGGGAGCAGAACAAGCCGTACCCTGGAAGCACCACGCAAAAGCCATTGATGCTATTCAAGAATTACAGGCCATGGGGTACCGCGTGCTGGCTGCCGAACAGACCGATGCCAGTAGTCCTTTGCATGGGTTTTCGGTATTGTCCGATCAAAAGATAGCCATCGTATTTGGAAATGAGGTAAGCGGAGTAGAAAGCGATACCTTGCAAGGCTGTGATGGCTGTATAGAAATTCCTCAATTCGGTATAAAGCACTCGCTCAATATTGCCACGGCTGCGGGTGTGGTTTTGTGGGAACTGGTCCGTCAACATCTGCAAAAAGGCACCGCCCTTTCATGAAAAAAAAGATCCATCAATACCTGGGGTTGATCGCCTTCTCTCATACGGTCTTTGCTATGCCCTTTGCCCTGGTGGGCTTTTTTCTGGGGGTGCGGGCGCTATCCGTTTCATCGGATGTTTCGCCTGGTCTTGATTTTTGGCAACAGCTGTTGACCCCTGCACTATTGTGGCGACTGACCCTGGTGGTGGGCTGTATGATATTTGCGCGTAGTTCGGCCATGGCCTTTAATCGTTATTTGGATCGCTCTTACGACGCACGTAACCCGCGTACGGCCGGCCGCGAGATTCCTTCCGGTAAGATCAGCCCTCGAGGGGCCTTGCTCTTTACGGTCGTCAATGCCCTGTTATTCATTGCCGGCGCTTTTTTTATTAATCCGCTTTGTTTTTACTTGTCGCCCGTGGCCCTGCTCGTGATCTTGGGCTACAGCTACACCAAACGATTTACCCCGCTTTGTCATTTGGTACTGGGTCTTGGATTGTCGCTAGCTCCGCTGGGAGCTTATTTGGCCGTTGCGGGTCAGTTTGCCATTTTGCCTGTTGTATTCTCGTTGCTGGTACTTTGCTGGGTATCGGGATTCGATATCATTTATTCGTTGCAAGACGAAACCTTCGATCGCTCGCAACATTTATTCTCTATTCCGGTATGGTTAGGAAAAGAAAGAGCCTTACGCTTGTCAAAGGGGCTGCATGTATTGTGTTCCTTTTTTGTTTTGCGCGCGGGTGTGATGGGCCATTTTGGGCTAACATATTGGGTGGGTGCTGTTTTATTTATAGCCATGCTGGTCTACCAGCACTCGCTGGTCAAACCCCATGACCTTCGTCGGGTCAATATCGCCTTTATGACCGCCAACGGGATCGCATCGGTGTGTTTTGCTCTTTTTTTGATCGCCGACCTTTTTAATCTTTTTTAATATGGCCCGGATTATGGCATTGGACATAGGCGCTAAGCGAACGGGAATCGCCGTAACCGATCCGCTAAAGATCATTGCCACCGGTCTCACTACCATCGATGCCGATCGGCTGATCATTTTTCTCAAGGACTACTTGTTGCGCGAGCCGATCGATTTATTTTTAGTGGGGTGGCCCACCAACTGGGATGACAGCGCCACCCATGGCACCCCTGTTGTCGCTAAGGCGATCGAACAACTGCAGAAAAATTTTCCTACCATACCGGTCCAAAAGATAGACGAGCGTTTTACTTCGAAGATGGCCAAAGACGCCATGCTCGAAATGGGGCTTAAAAAAAAGCAACGAAGAGATAAGAAGCTGGTCGATGAGATCGCGGCCACCATTCTGTTGCAAGAATACCTGCGATCGACGCAAGGTGCGTAACTTTGCCTCATGATCTTTCCTATTGTCGCATACGGACATCCGGTACTCAGAAAAGTGGCAGCCCCGATAGCACCGGGCCAGCTGGAGCTGGAACCTTTTATTGCCGATATGTGGGAGACCATGTATGCCAGCAGCGGAGTGGGGCTGGCCGCTCCTCAGGTAAACAGGGGTATTCGCCTTTTTACCGTAGATACTGTACAGCTGTTCGATGCAATGGACGAGAAAGAGAAAAGAACGTATCCGGATGCCCCCGGTATCAAGGCTGT
>CAZZLP010000184.1:0-3516 GCA_964654705.1 uncultured Chitinophaga sp. | reverse complement strand
TTGTACTGGCACTTTGTAGACTTGGTATGGGTATTTGTGTTCCTTTGTTTTTATCTGATCTAATCAATTTACGAACCCAGCAATTAATACACTATGCAACATCCCGCATTCGAAGAAGTTACGTTTCATCATCATACCGATGATGCCACGTTCAAAAAGAAAGTAAAAAATACCACCATACTGCTCTCCATCATCACCATTGTGGAGTTGGCCATCGGTCTGCTCATCTATAATATTCATAAGGGAGAATCTCCCAATGAGTTACTGGTACTGATGTTCAAAGGAATGGTTTGCATTCTTACCCTGGCCAAAGCGTACTACATTGTCTCTGTCTTTATGCACCTGGGCGATGAGATCCGTAATATGATCATGACGATCGTGGTGCCACTGTTACTGTTTATCTGGTTTATCGGTGCCTTTATCTGGGATGGTAATTCTTATAAGAACCTTCGTAACACCTACGATAAGCACTATAAAGAATCGACACTGCCAGCCAAGCACAAAGGGGCTCATTAATCGCTACCTGTTTTGAATAAGACTGCCGTATATGCTTTGTTGCTGGCCTTGATCATTCCGTTGATCGCTTATTTTATCGTGGATGTTAAAAGCCACGATGCCCTGCAATTGCCACGGCATTACTATCCTGATTCCATACAGGAAATCACTAAAAGAGGCAAACGTATCTCTGATACGGTTTGGCACCAGCTGGCCAATTTTAATTTGCAGAACCAAGAGGGAAAGACCGTTTCGTGGGATAGTCTCGAAGGAAAAATTATTGTGGCCGATTTTTTCTTTACCCGTTGCCCTACGATCTGCCCCTCGATGACCCAGAACATGAAGCGGCTGGCCGAAACTTTGCATAATGGAAGCCGGGTGGGTGACCGCACTAACAAGAAAATCCATTTTCTTTCTTTTAGTGTAGACCCCGAACGCGATACGCTGGAGCGACTTCGCTACTGGGCCCAGCGGTTTCAGATCAATCCTGAAACTTGGTGGTTGCTGACCGGCAATAAGAAAGTGATCTACGATATGGCGCTCCAAGAAATCAAGCTGGGGCTTATTGATGGCGGATCGGTCGACTCCAACTTCGTGCACAGCGATAAGTTCGTGCTCATCGATGTGAATCGACAGGTAAGGGGCTATTATGATGGATTGGACCCCGATGATCTGTCAAGGCTACAGCAAGATCTGATCTTGCTGACCATGGAAAAGAATCCGAAGGCCCGTAGTTTTTTTGAAGGTAAGCTGGTCATCATGGCCGTCTCTTTCTTACTGGCCATGGTCGGTGTATTTTTGTTACTGTTCTTTCTTCGTAAAACCAAATAACTATGCTGCCTCCTGTCCTTTCTAAAAACGATACACTGGCCAGTCGGCTGATCTGGCTTTTTTCTTTTATCGTATTTGCCGCTGTGGTTGTACTGGGTCGGGTTACCCTAAAGGTCGACTTGGGGTTTGATGTGCATGTATTCGCGCTGGTCAACTCGATCATCAATTCGGCGGTCGCTGTCTTATTGATAGCAGCCCTATGGGCTGTAAAAACTGGTCGCTATGCGCTGCATAAGAATATGATGTTGGCAGCCATGGTCTTGTCGATCCTGTTTTTGGTCAGTTATATTTTGCATCATCTTTTTGCCGGCGAGACCACCTATGGAGGTACTGGCACGCTTCGTTGGGTGTATTATATTGTCTTGTTTACCCATATTCCGCTGGCAGGTCTTATTCTCCCTTTTATTCTTTTTACCGCGTATCGAGCGCTGATCAGCGAATGGCCTGCCCATAAAAAACTGGCTAAGATAACCTGGCCCATTTGGTTCTACGTGGCCGTTACCGGTGTGATTGTCTATTGGATGATCAGCCCTTATTACCATTAAAGCATATCGAGCTCTTTGCTCGGGTCCCAGAAAAGTTTTTCAAATTCGACCACCTGATCGTCTTTGATCTTGATTCCTTCTTTTTCTAATTGTTCTTGCATGGCCGTGGGTGTAGGGAAATGATTTTTACCCGAGAGCAGCCCCATGCGATTGACCACGCGGTGTGCAGGCACTTTTGGGGTGGCCCCATGGCTGCTGTTCATGGCCCAACCTACCATACGGGCTCCCGATCTTGCTCCCAGACATGCAGCAATGGCTCCATAGCTGGTCACGCGTCCGCGCGGTATCAATCGCACCAGCGCCCATACTTGCTGAAAGAAGTCAGACTCGGATTTGCCTGAGGGCAAGACCGAACGCAAGGGGGCAGCGTGGCGTTTCGAAGAAGGCATCTCAATAAAGGTAAGCCGTCGATCCTACTTAAAAAATATCCGATCGGTAACCGGGATGGTCGCGGCACGACCTTGCTAAATTCTAGGAAGATGACCGGACCTGGGCGCTTTCTCTTTCTTTTTGCAATTGACTTCGACGGGGCTCGGGTACACTTTCAAAGTCATAGGGGCAATGCATACAACCATTACCGCAGCAATATCCTTTTTCGAGGTGATATACTTCGGTCAATACGACCAGTCCTTCGTTATTGTAGTAAAAATGTTTTCCTTCAACCAATCCCTTCATCTTCTTTTAATTTTTCTTTGAGCACCTGGTCTGTTTCGATCGGCAAATGCTCCGGCAACGAAAAGCAACAGTAGTGGATCTTCTTATGGCCTGCGATATCAAGCGACTCGTAATGTGTTTTTATTTGCAGTTCTTGAGGCACGATTGTCTCTGCATAAACATTCTCGGTTGCCCGGTGCAAGACACAGCCATAGAGCTCGACTACCAACAAGGTAAACCGATAGAGGTCCGGACTATCCGTCTTAACATGGATATAACCCCCGGGAGCCAGTATTTGTTGATATTTTCTCAGGAAAACAGGGTGCGTCAATCTTTTTTTGGCTTTGGAGTACCGTAACTGCGGATCGGGAAAGGTGATCCAGATAGATCGAACCTCTGCGGGAACGAAGTAATCAGCGATCTGTTCAATCTGCGTTCTTAAAAAGCCGACATTGTTTAAACCTTCTTCGAGTGCTTTTTTGGCGCCCACCCAAATGCGGTTCCCTTTAAGATCTACGCCCAGATAATTTTGATTGGCATAAAGCCTTGCCAGCCCCAGCGTATATTCTCCTTTGCCACAGGCCAGTTCGAGGGTGAGGGGTTGTGGTCTTTCAAAGAATTGACCCCATTGGCCGGCCATTGCATTGGGAAACTCCACTACATTTTTAAACTCCTTGATCGCGGCAAAGCGCACCAGCTTCTTTTGGCCCATTATTAAAATTTGACTTGCAGCCCTATCCCCACGATCGATTTAAGTTGAAGCCCCGGCGATTTTTTAGTGGGGCCGAATAAGCGTACATCATCGTCATAGATCCAATCGAGGTTCCAGTTAAAGGCCAGGTTCTTGCCGATCTTGGTCGTGAGAACGTTGGTAACGAAAAGGTCTATATTCTGTGGGTTGGTCTTGTAGTTCGAGAAAAGGTCGACCCTGGTCTTATATAAGACATTCTTTGTAAAATTTTTCTCGAAGGTCAGCGTACCGAAGGCACCT
>CAZZLP010000183.1:0-3532 GCA_964654705.1 uncultured Chitinophaga sp. | reverse complement strand
GAAGCGACAAAACTTCTTTACGCGTTTGTCGGTTTTGATGGCGGTCAGGTATTTGATTTCGTTCTTTGCCATGATCTTAAGCCTCCACTGCTTTTTCGTTACCGGATTTTACGCCACTTCTCTTGCGGGCATTGTACTCGACGGCGTATTTGTCGAGTTTGGTGCAAAGCTGACGAAGCACGGCTTCGTCGCGCAGTAACTGGATTTTCAGTTTTTCGTTGAAGTCGGCAGCGGCCGAGTACTCCAACACCCAATACAATCCGGTCGTTTTTTTCTGGATGGGATAGGCCAGTGATTTGAGCCCCCATGCATTTTCGGCGATGACTGCCCCGCCATTGTCAGTGACCAGCTTCGCATATTTCTTTTGCGCAGCCTTGAACTCTTCGTCACTAAGAACAGGGGTGAAGATCACCATCAGTTCGTAATTGTTCATGTACCTTTTTTTTGTTTCCGGTTTGACCCGGAAAGGGTTAAAAATTCGATTTCTCCCATTGGACATCGCGGGGTTAAGGCCGCAAAGAATCTGCGAACACAGATTTGGGGCGGCAAAGATAGGGGTTTTAACTGTTGGGGGCAAGTAGTAGCGGCCTTAATTTACTTCACTGATTAACAGCGCTTTGCCTAATATCGATTATCCGTAGCTGCAGGGTGGTCTTATTATTATAGCGGTTCTCGTCGAGGGTGCACACCACATCGACCGGCTTTTGTTTACCCAGTAGCTCAAAGAGTGGCGCCATACCAAAGCCAATGCCGGTAAGGGAGGTGCGTCTGGTCTTATCGGTTAGCGAGAAACGAATATGGTCTTCTTTCACGATCTTGGATTGGCCCGTGTTATACAATTCCTGGAGCAAGAAAACTGGACGTAAATTCTCGGGCCCGAATGGCTCCATTTGTGAGATGATCGAGAAAAAGGTAGGGGTAATGTCTTGCAAGTTGAGCTCTTGGTCTATGAGGATCTCCGGAACCAACTGATCGGGCAAGATCGTAGCGGCGACAACGGCTTCGAATTTTTCCCGAAAGGCTTCGACCTGATCGGCCATCAGGGTCATGCCGGCCGCGGCAAAGTGTCCTCCGTAACCGATCAGGTGCTCTCGGCAGGCATGGATGGCCTCGTACAGGTTAAATCCCGGAACACTACGGGCACTACCGGCTACCTGCTCGCCCGATTGGGTAAGCACGATGGTGGGGCGATAAAAATGTTCGATGAGCCGCGAAGCCACGATACCCACCACACCCTTGTGCCAGTGCGGTTGATAGACCACTGTCGATTTACTTTTCTTCCATTCGGGATTCGCCTCTATGAGTTTTATGGCCTCTTGCGTGGTGATCTTGTCGGCCTCCCTTCTGTCGCTATTATCGTTTTGCAGTAGCGAGGCAAAGCTTCGCGCTTGTTCGAAAGAAGCTGCAATAAAAAGTTCGACCGCTTTGGTGCCTTCATCCATTCTGCCGGCTGCATTGACCCTGGGCGCGATCATAAAAACAAGTTGGTGAATGGTGAGTGGTAACTGTACGCTGCCGATCTCTGCCAATGCCGCAATGCCGAAATTGGGATTCGTATTGGCCTTTTGCAACCCATGGTAGGCCAGTATGCGGTTCTCTCCTGTCATGGGAACGATGTCTGCGGCTATGGCCGTTGCCAGCAAGTCTAGGTAAGCAAAGGCTTCTTCTTTGGGTAGCTCCAGCTGTTCCTGCAAGGCACATAGGAGTTTGAATACCACCCCGCAACCGCATAGCTCTTTGTAAGGGTAATCGCATCCACTTTGTTTGGCATTTAAAATGGCTACGGCATTGGGCAACTCCTGGTCGGGCAAATGATGATCACAAATTATAAATTCGATGCCCAGGGTGCGGGCATAATCGATCAGCTCTACCGATTTTATACCGCAATCCACCGAAATGATCAGGGTAACGCCTTGCCCGAAGGCCTGGTCGATGCCGGCCCGGCTAATGCCGTATCCTTCGCGATAACGATGCGGTATGTAATAGGAGAGCGGGGTATGAATTTTTTTTAAAAAAAGATAAAGGCTGGCCACCGACGTGGTGCCGTCCACATCGTAATCTCCGAATATCATGACCTTTTCTTGTTGCGCGATCGCTGTTGCGATGCGATCGGTGGCTTTTTTCATATCCCTCATCAGCCATGGGCTATGAAGTTGATCGAGTGAGGGTCTGAAAAACGAGCGAGCCTTTTCGAATTCCGTAATGCCTCGTTGCGCCAGCAGCGAACAAAGCACAGGATGAATGCGCAGTTGCGCTTGCAGGTTTTTTGCCTCGTCCGGACGGGCCGGTACTATGGTCCATCTTTTTTGCAATCGATCAATATTTTCTGTCAGTGACAAATAAGACCATCTCTTCTAACCCCTGTCTTGTATCGGATGGTGGAAAGGTGCGAAGCACTGAAAGTGCTTGTTCTTTAAAATGGTTCATTTTTTCGCTTGCGTAGCGAATACCGCCAGCCGCAATAACTTGTTGCAGTACCCACGACACCTTGTTTTGGTCTTGGCTGTTATTTTTTACGATGTAGATGATCTTTCTTCTGGTCGAGGCATCGCAGTGTTGCAGGGTATAGATGAGCGGAAGCGTCAATTTCTTTTCTTTGATGTCGTTGCCGGTAGGTTTACCGATGTCTTCGCTGGCATAATCAAAAAGATCGTCCTTGATCTGAAAGGCCATGCCGGTCAGTTCACCAAACTGTCTCATCTTTTCGGTCAACGTGTTGTCTTGGCTGCCCGACCAGGCTCCGGCCGCACAGGCAGAGGCGAGCAAGGAAGCCGTCTTGCCTCTGATGATCTCATAATAGATATCCTCGCGCAGGTTGAGGTTTCGGGCTTTCTCTAATTGCAATAGTTCGCCCTCACTGATCTTTTTAACGGCATCCGATAATATGTGAAGCAATGTATAGTCTTGGTGGTCGAGCGAGAGTAATAGCCCTTTGGCCAATAAGTAGTCGCCAATAAGCACACTGGCTTTTGTTTTCCATAAAGCGTAGGTCGAAAAAAAACCTCTTCGCTCCAGTGAATCATCCACCACATCATCATGTACCAGCGTGGCGGTGTGCAAGATCTCGACCAACGAAGCGGCCCGGTAGGTGCTTTCGTTGATCTCACCGCAGAGTTTGGCAGACAGCAGCACGAACATGGGTCGTAGTTGCTTGCCTTTTCGCTTGACCACGTAGCGCATAATCCGGTCCAATAACGGAGCCTGACTTTTGACCGCTTCTTTGAATCTGATCTCAAAGAGATCGAGCTCTTTTTGGATCAGGGCGTTGGGTAATTTCATCTCGGGGGCAACAAGATACAGCAAAAATATTATTGCAGGGGGACCGCCACCGACGATTATTTTTCTGTTAACTCGTTGAAAAATAACGAGAAATGGCAGAGCTATAGGCAATAAAAATTTTGCATATTCAACGATCTTGACTACCTTCGTAACAATTTTTCAAAAATACAAACAACATTAACCTGTTATTATGAGAAGAAATGCATACCTGCTGACGGTGCTTTTTAGCCTGTTGGCGAGTTATGGATTTTCA
>CAZZLP010000182.1:0-3549 GCA_964654705.1 uncultured Chitinophaga sp. | reverse complement strand
CATGCTTGCCCAGTTGCATGGCAGCAAGTGTTGCCACTGCATGCGTATGATCGGGCGTGGAGATACTGCAGGCATCAATATTATTCTTTTCTTTTTCGAGCATGACCCTGAAATCGCGGTAATACGGAGCCAACGGATACTTTTTTCGACCCGCTGCCGACTGACGGTCATCCACATCACACAGCGCCACGATATTCACAAAAGGGCTCTTAGAGAACGAAGCGATATCGCTTTCTCCTTTGCCCCCTACCCCAATGGCTGCAATATTTAATTTATCGCTGGGGGCGATAAATCCTCTTCCTAGTACATGACGGGGTACAATAAAAAAACCGGCTGCGGTGAGCGCCGATTGTTGCAAGAATTTTCTGCGGTGTAAAGAAGTTGCAGCCATACAAGCGATAGTTTAAGCTTGCTAAATGTACTGCATTATTCGAAAGAAAAAGAGTTAGTGCGCCCCCAATTCGCGGGGGCTAAAGGCAAAAGGCAATAGCAGACCGGCTCTCTCTATGATCATAACAGATCCGCTTTCTCCTGCCAGCAGTAAACGGATGGGAGCGTTGGTACGGTGCTCGAATTCGACCAGCGCCTGGCGACACATGCCACAAGGGCTGATGGGCTGGTCGCTGGCTCTTTTGGCAGAATGGTAACTGATGGCCATGGTTACGATCTTTTCTTGACGGTATTGCATGGCGACGTTACCCAATAACACGCGCTCTGCACAGATACCCACCGGATAAGAGGCATTCTCTTGATTGGTACCCAGCACCACAGCACCATTGGCCAGCAAGGCCGCAGCGCCCACCTGAAAACCCGAGTAGGGCGCATAGGCCAGCGAAGTGGCATTGATGGCAGCGCGAAGCAAAGTGGCATCAGCCAAAGCAAGTGCATCGATAGAATCGACAACTTGATAAGAAAACCGGTATTGCTCCATAAATAATTATTTTACCAACCGAAACAGTCGGTTCCAGCGTGGGCCCTTCTCCCAGCTAAACCAAATTAGCCAGGCTTTTCCCACCACTCTGTCTTCGGGAACGAATCCCCAAAAACGAGAGTCTTGAGAACCATGACGATTATCGCCCATCATCCAGTAGTAATTCATTGAGAAAGTATACGAGTCGGCCGCTTTGCCGTTCACGAAGAACTGGGCGCCCTTACGATACAGCTCATTTTTCTCATATACGCGGATCACTCTTTCGTATAATCTATAGGTAGAATCGTTCAATGCAATGCTCTTTCCTTTTTCGGGAACCCAGACGGGACCAAAATTATCCTTGGTCCATTTAAAGTACGTAGTGTCTTGCGGAAAGACATCGCCCGAGGTAGTGCGGGGGTCCATATCGTTTACTGAGCGGGAATCGTACAACTCGTTATCAGGAACGAGCGGCCCGGCTAAGAAAGGTTGTTCCCGAAAAGAAGCGACCTTGTTATAGGGCAAATTGATCACGTAACGACCGGTCATGTCCATTCCAAACTCGGTACTGTTAAATTCTTCTTTGATGATCTCGGGGTCAAGAGCGATCGAAGAATTGAACGTGTAAGTGTACTGCGCATCGGGTGGAGCGGGAGAAGCCTCTCCGTCAATAAAGACCTGCCCTTTTCTTACTTCGAGCCTGTCTCCGGCAATGGCCACGCAACGCTTAATATAATGATCGGTCTTATCGGGAGGATGAATGGCCAGCGGATAGCTTTGCGGATCGGCCAGCACTATTTTTCTGCCCGCATCGATGTTGCCGTTACCAAGACGGCGACAAACATCGTAGTAAGGATCTTTTGATTGGTAATCGGGCAGATTGATCACCGTATCACCGGCAGGGAAATTAAAGACCACGGCATCGCCCCTTTTGACAGGAGATGTAAACCAGCGTATATAGGGTAAAGAACCGATCGTAGAATAAGATGTCTTCGAAGAGCCAAAGGGAAGGTAATTGTGCATAAAAGGAACAGAGAGCGGAGTGTTGGGAATTCGCGGTCCGTAACTGAGCTTACTGACAAAGAGAAAGTCATTGACCAGTAAACTTTTTTCCATCGACCCCGATGGTATGGTATAGGCTTCGAAGATGAACGTCCTGATTAATGTAGCCGCGACGATCGCAAAAATGGCCGCGTCGAACCATTCACGCCAGGCGGGCTTTTGCTGTTTGTCTACTCCCTGTTTTCCTATGTAGGTGATAGATGACTGAGCGGCCAGCCAGGGAAAATAGAAAGGAGCCAGCAAAGCGGCCAATGTATGATCGAGTAAAGAAAAACGACCAAAGGCCTTTGCAAACTCAATAAAAATACCCGGCGTAATAAACCATCCCATGACCGGAATAAATTGCCAAAACACCCAGTGACGGGGACGTCCGGCCAGTGACTGCATTACCCAGGTGTTGTAAAAAGGCACATACGCCTTCCAGGCAGGAATTCCCGCCTTTACAAACAATTTTGCCAATCCCGGGGCAGGCAGCAATACCAGCAGCGTGGCTACCAGATAAACGATCAAAAAATGTTGAAGTGGCATTTTATTTAGTTTGATACATCACCTCTTTGACCAGACGCACGGTTCTGGCCACATCGGGAAGGGCCGCGGCCACCAGATTGGGAGCATAGTGCAGCGGTGCATCAGCCGCCGTAATGCGGCGAATGGGTGCATCCAAATAATCGAAACCTTCTTTTTGTATTCTGTAGGTGATCTCAGAAGAGACCGAAGCAAAAGGCCATTGCTCCTCCACGATCACCAAACGGTTTGTCTTTTTCACCGATTCTAAGATCGTATGCCAATCAAGGGGACGAATGGTGCGCAGATCGATCACTTCGGCGCTGATACCTTCTTTCTCTAATTCTTGTGCGGCCCCTAACGCCACCTTCATCATCTTGTTAAAAGATACGATGGTAACATCGCGCCCCGCTTTTTTTATATCGGCTTTTCCGATCTCGATGTAATACTCTTCTTCGGGTACTTCGGACTTATCGCCATACATTACCTCGCTTTCCATAAAAACGATCGGGTCATGTTCATAGCGAAGGGCCTGCTTCATCAGTCCTTTTGCATCATAGCCATTACTGGGTGACACCACTTTTAATCCCGGAATATTGGCATAAAGCGATTCGAAGGCTGTTGAGTGCTGTGCCCCCAATTGACCTGCAGAACCGTTGGGTCCTCTGAAAACTATCGGACAAGTGATCTGCCCTCCGCTCATGGCAAGCATTTTGGAAGCGGTATTCAAGATCTGGTCCAGCGCCAATACCGCAAAGTTCCAGGTCATGAATTCTACAATGGGGCGAAGCCCGTTTTGAGCAGCTCCTACCCCTACGGCCGCAAACCCAAGTTCCGAGATGGGGGTATCAATGACCCTGCGGGGGCCGAACTCTGCCAACATCCCCTGGCTAACCTTGTAAGCCCCATTGTATTCGGCAACTTCTTCCCCCATCAAAAAGATCCGATCGTCTCTTCTCATCTCTTCTGACATCGCTTCGCGAAGAGCTTCGCGAAAGGCAATAGATCTGGCCATTTTCAATTGATTTTACGCATGGCAAAATTAAGCTAATTTTGCTATCTTATGAAGAATA
>CAZZLP010000181.1:0-3555 GCA_964654705.1 uncultured Chitinophaga sp. | reverse complement strand
CTGTTTGCTTTTGCATTGCCTGTACTGGCCAAGTCATTTTCTCGTCCGGGTGCCCATATGATTTCACTCATTGCAGGAGGTTTGGGACTGATTTCATTTTATTTCTTCAAAAATGAATCGTTTCTTATTATCAGTATGGCTGGAGTTGGCCTGGCCTGGTGCAGCATACTCGCTATGCCATATTCCATTCTGACACAATCATTGCCTTCTCATAAAATGGGCGTGTATATGGGAATCTTTAATTTCTTTATTGTACTGCCCGAGATCATCGCTTCGCTTGGCTTTGGTTGGCTAATGCGAGAGGTGCTGGGTAACGACCGACTGGCTGCGCTTACCGTGGGCGGCGGTTTAATGGTAATGGCAGCTCTTATCTGCATCCTTTTTGTCAAAGAAAAAAAATAATAGCAATTTTAGTTTATGAGAAGTAGCCTCGTTTTTTTCGTATTCCAGCTTTCTTTTTTTGCGCTCCAGGCCCAGACTCCAAAGATCTATCCCACCCACTGGTGGACCGGTATGAAGAGCGGCTCGCTGCAATTGATGCTTCATCAAGAGAACATCGGCGATTACAGTCGTGCCACGACGGCTTATCCTGGCGTTACGATAAAAAAGATTGCCTGCCCCGAAAACCGCAATTACCTTTTTATAGACCTGAGCATAGCCCCCAACACCCGCCCGGGTACGGTAGAGATCGTTCTGTCTGGTATAAAGGGCAGCGCCCGGAAAGCGATAGTACCCTACCTATTAAAATCCCGTACCGGGGGTAACGGTAAGACCAGGGTACAAGGAGTACAAGCCGCAGACCTCGTATACCTAATGATGCCCGATCGTTTTTCGAACGGCGATGTCACTAACGATGTTGTCCGCACGTACCGTGACACCGGGCTGGAGCGCAGCAATAAATTCTCTCGACATGGCGGTGATTTTGCAGGTATCACCAACCATCTCGATTATTTTAAAGAGCTGGGCGTAACCACGCTTTGGCTTACTCCCGTTATCGAAAACGACATGCCCCGTTTGCGCGAGTGGGGCAATAGCGTGGCCGGTTATCACGGGTATTGGTTTACCGATCAATACGCCATTGACAAGCGCTACGGAGGCAACGATGGATATAAAAAATTTTGCGAGACACTGCACCAAAACGGAATGAAGGTGATTCAGGACGCCGTGTACAACCACGTAGGCAGTTACCATTTTTTTCATCTCGACCCACCCACGTCCGACTGGTTCAACTCCTCACAAGGACGTTCGGCGCCCAATCACCGCGAAGAGGTTTTCTTCGATCCGCATGCCGCGGAGTCTGACAAGCGACAAATGCTCGACGGTTGGTTTACGCAAGACCTTCCTGACCTTAATCAACGCAATCCTTATCTGTCTATGTTTTTGATTCAGCATGCGGTGTGGACCACCGAAGAGTTTGGCATTGACGGTTGGCGGGTGGATACCTACAAGTATTGCGAAGAGCCTTTCTTGAATGCCGTCAATGAGGCGCTGAAAAGAGAATTTCCGACCGTTACGGTATTTGGCGAGTCGTGGGTCAATACGGTTACGGCCAACGCCTATTTTACTGCAGGAAATATAAAGGCTCCCTTTCTTCATAACGCAGCGGGCACGCTCGATTTTCAAACTTGCTTTGGCATGCTGGCCGCCATTAACGAACAACCTGGTTGGACAAGCGGTGTTGGAAAATTGTACATGACCATGGCGCAAGATGTACTCTATGGAGACCCCATGAACAATTGTATTTTTTTGGACAATCACGATATGGACCGTGTCTTCTCTGTCTTCGACGAAGATCCCAGAAAACTCAAAATGGCGCTAAACTGGTTGCTGACGCTTCGGGGTATTCCGCAACTCTATTACGGAACCGAAGTGTTGATGAAAAACAAAAAGACCACCTCTGATGCATTGGTGCGCGAAGATTTTCCGGGGGGCTTTCCGGGCGATGATCCCGGTAAGAATCTCTTTGCCGCTACCGGACGCAATGCTCAGCAGCAGGATATGTTCAGCCATGTGAGTCGGCTGGGGCAATTCAGAAAAAGTTCTTCGGCACTGTGTAGTGGCAAGATGATGCAATTTATTCCACGCGATGGCCTCTACACCTATTTTCGCTACGACGCTATGCAAACCGTAATGGTCATTGCCAATACCGGCAGCAAAACGATGCCGCTCGAATGGAATCGTTTGCAAGAACGCGTCAAGGGGTTTAGCCGCCTGCGTAATGTAATTACTCAAGAGATTACCTCCATGAGTGCTTTACAAGTGGCCCCCGGAGACAGTTTTGTTTTTGAATTGCTCCAATAGGGCATTACTATGCAGCTTGATACCCGACAGCCCGTTTGGAATTATTCTCTTTTAACCGCAGCCGATCTTGCGCATTACCACCAGGGCACACATGCCCGGTTGTACGAAAAGATGGGCAGTCGCTCGGTGCAGGTCAACGGGGTTTGGGGTTTTTATTTTTGCGTCTGGGCGCCCAATGCCACCCATGTTTCAGTAGTGGGCAATTTTAACGATTGGGATAATGAGGCTCATTTACTTTTTCCCCGTTGGGAAAAATCAGGCATCTGGGAAGGGTTCATTCCCGGGGTCAAACTGGGAGAGGTTTACAAATACCATATAAGGGGATATGAGCGGCAAATACTCGATAAAGGAGACCCTTTTGCCTTTTTCTGGGAAAAAAGACCACAAACCGCTTCTATTACCTGGGACCTTTATTATGAGTGGAACGATACCGCGTGGATGAAGAATCGTTCGGCCCATAATGCCCTCGATGCGCCCTGGAGTGTATACGAAGTACATTTGGCCAGTTGGCAAAGACCCGAGGGTGGAGACGAGAACGCTTATCTCTCGTACGATCAATTGACAACCACCCTGGTTCCCTATGTGCAGCAAATGGGGTTTACCCACGTAGAGCTCATGCCGCTCATGGAGCATCCCTATGACGGCAGTTGGGGATACCAGTGTACTGGCTATTTTGCCCCTACTTCTCGGTACGGCGATCCGCAAGGGCTCATGCGACTCATCGATGCCTTTCATGCTGCGAAAATTGGCGTGATACTCGATTGGGTGCCCTCGCATTTTCCGTACGATGCGCATGGTCTGTATCTTTTTGATGGAGCCAGTACCTACGAATATGCCGACCGACGAAAGGGTTTTCATCCTGATTGGAATAGTTATGTGTTCAACTATAAAAGAGGCGAGGTGCGATCTTTTCTGATTAGCAGTGCGCATTTTTGGTTCGATCTTTTTCATATAGATGCCATTCGGGTCGATGCGGTGTCATCGATGTTAAAGCTCAATTATTCGCGTAAGACAGGCGAGTGGGAGCCCAATGAGTTGGGTGGCGATGGCAATCTGGAGGCCATCGAATTTCTCAAGGAACTCAACCGCAGTATCTACGCTCGTTTTCCGGATGTGCAGACCATTGCCGAAGAAGCCACTGACTGGCCCGGTGTTTCCAGACCACTTTATCAGGGGGGCTTGGGGTTTGGTATGAAGTGGATGATGGGATGGATGCACGATACGCTTCGTTACTTTAAGCTCGATCCGCTTTTT
>CAZZLP010000180.1:0-3565 GCA_964654705.1 uncultured Chitinophaga sp. | reverse complement strand
GCACGCCTACCAGCGTCTCGTAACATGAAAGGAAATTATTTATCATACCGCTTTGGGGGATGGCTGGTGGTACTGCTGTTGGGCCGTTCGTTAGAAATACAGGCACAGCAGCCGACCCATCCTATACCCACGTTGGACAGTATTTTACCCATCCCGCCCCTTTCGGAGCGAATGAAACGCTGGGGACCCAACGATACCATCGTTGTGCCTGCCATCTGGTACAAAAACGAAGTGGTCAGTTATCGAGAAGAAGAAATGGCTTGGGTGTCGAACCTAAGCCCCGATCAATTAAAAAAACATGTTGCGGCCTGGAACCGGCTTCGTAACGCGGTGTATGTAACATACCCCTACGCGCGGATGGCCGGAACGACCATTAATCAGATCAACTCGGAATTGGAGAATAGTCAGGGCAAAAAAGACCGGCGATCGCTAATCAGAACCCGAGAAAAAGAATTGCGAGAACAATTTACCGAACCCCTGACCAATCTTTCGGTGTACCAGGGAAAGATACTCATGAAACTCATCAACCGGCAAACGGGCAATAACTGCTATGATATACTCAAGGAATTCAAGGGTAGTATCAATGCCAGACTTTATCAGACCGTTGCCTTTTTCTTTGGCGGCAACCTGAAGCAAGACTGGAACCTGGCGCAAAACAAGACCGACCGGGATATAGAAAATATTGTTCGCGAAATAGACGGATCATGGTACTATAATCCTTACCGTCGCTAAAACCCTGCTTATGCAAGTACATATCCTGGCCTTTGGAGCGCATCCCGATGATGTAGAACTGAGTTGCGCTGGCACCCTGATCGGTGAGATCAAGAAAGGACATTCCGTTGCCATCGTCGATCTCACCGAAGGAGAACTCGGAACTCGTGGAACCGTCGCTTCTCGTTACGAGGAGGCCGCCACCGCTGCCATGATCATGGGGGTCAGCAGCAGAGAGAACCTGCAAATGAAAGATGGTTTTTTTGAGAATAACGAAGCGCATCAGTTAAAAGTTATCGCAGCCATTAGAAAATACAGACCAGCCATTGTACTGGCCAATGCCCCACAAGATCGTCATCCCGATCATGGCCGTGCCGCACGCCTGGTCGAAGAGAGTTGTTTTTTATCGGGACTGTCCAAGATCGTCACGCACGATCAAAACGGTGCACGGCAAGAGCGCTGGAGACCATCCTGCGTTTTTCATTATATCCAAGACCGCTATTTAGAGCCCGATTTCTTGGTCAACATCAGTGATAGTTTTGAGCAGAAGATGCATTCCATTTTAGCCTATAAGAGCCAGTTTCACGACCCGTCGAATATATCGGGTGAACCCCAGACCTATATCTCTGGCCCCGGCTTTTTAGAAGGGATCAGATCCCGGGCCTTGTTAATGGGCAAAAAGATCGGCGTCAATTATGCCGAGGGATTTTTATCTGTCAAAAAAATCGGAATTAACAGTTTCGATGCCCTTATACAGAACGAAACCTGAGAATTCTTCGTTCAATAGGTTATCTTCACTTCTTATCAACCCTTAGTTCATGACCTTACCCAAGTTTCTGGGCACTTCATCTTTGCCTAGCCACCAGCGGCCATCACGCACCTCTTCTTTTCATGCCGAATTGAAGCAACGCATCAATGTTTATTTCGAAAAGAGACAGTTGAAAAGCACCGGCAACTGGAAGCTCTACAGTAAGGCCTTGCTTTTACTGGCCGGCTATATTGCCTTATACATTCATCTTATTTTTTTTACACCTGCGCTGTTTGGCGCCATAGCCGAGTGCCTTTTACTGGGAGGGTTGACCGCTGCAGTAGGTTTCAATATTATGCACGACGGTATTCACGGCTCCTTTAGCAGCCGAAAATGGGTCAACAAACTCGCCGGACTTACCCTCAACATGCTGGGTGCAAACAATTTTATGTGGAAGACCAAACACAACATCATTCATCATACCTACACCAATATCGACGGGGTTGATGATGACATTGAAGCCCGCCCGCTGCTGCGTCTGTGCACTTCGCAGGCCCACTATAAAATACACCGGTTTCAGCATTGGTATTTTTGGGCGGCCTATTCGCTACTTTACCTGTGGTGGATCTTTTTTTCGGATTACCGCAAATATTTTACACGGCGTATTGGTGCAGTGGCATTAAAACCTATGACCCTTCGCGAACATCTCAGCTTTTGGAGCTTTAAATTGATTCACTTGTTCGTTTTTGTCGGTTGGCCCATTTATTGGGTCGGAGTTACTCGGTGGCTGGGTGGTTTTTTAGCCTTTAGCCTCTTTACGGGGTTTGTGTTGAGCATTGTATTTCAGCTGGCCCATACGGTAGAGGGGACCTCCTTTATTGAATCCGATCAAAATTCGATGCCGGTCGAAGACGAGTGGGCCATACACCAGCTAAAGACCACCGCCAACTTTGCCACACACAACCGCTTTATATCTTGGTGGCTGGGCGGTTTGAACTTTCAGATCGAACATCATTTGTTTCCGCGTATTTCGCATGTGCACTACCCGGCCATCAGCAAGATTATCCGAGAGACCTGTCGTGAGTTCGATATCCCCTACCTGGAGTACCCCCGCGTGCGGCTGGCCCTGGCCTCGCATGTCTCGCACCTTCGAGAACTAAGTCGCCCCTGATTTTTAGATTATTTTGTCTCCGATAAAATTGACAGTAACTTGCAGCGCCTTTTCAATGGTCATCCCTTATGAAGGACCTTTCTCTGCATAACCCGAATTGCGTCAGTAACCCCAACAATAATTTATTTGGACTGCCCACTAGCCAAGAAAATGCCCGGCTGATCATCCTGCCTGTTCCCTGGGAAGTGACCGTTAGTTACGGCGCCGGAACGGCCAGAGCCCCCGAAAGCATCTTAAAAGCCAGTCACCATATGGACATCTACGACGAAGAGATGCCCGATGAGTGGAAAAAGGGATATTACTTACTTCCCTGCGACAGAAAGATCTTAATGAAAAGCGACTACTTGCGCAGAGAGGCCGAGCTCTACATAGACTACATTTCGAAAGGCGACGATGTAAAGGATAATCAATTTATGACCAAGAGCCTTCGAGAGGTCAATGAAGGAGGTGCGTTTCTGAACCAATGGGTCTATGAGCAAACCCTCTCGCTGCTCCACCAAGAAAAACTGGTAGGTCTGCTCGGCGGCGATCACAGTACCCCATTGGGCTTTATGAGGGCACTAGCCGAGCAGAAAGGCTCTTACGGTATCTTGCAAGTAGATGCCCACTGTGATCTCAGGAATACGTACGAAGGGTTCAACTATTCGCATGCAGGTATTATGTGTAATGCCCTACGCGAGATCGCAGCCATAGAAAAACTGGTGCAGATCGGGGTACGCGATTATAGTCAAGAAGAATTCCAATACATACAACAAAGTCAGGGACGGGTACGTACTTATTTCGAAAAAGAGATCAGACAACGGCAACTGCGGGGAGAAAGCTGGTACCAGACCGCACAAGAGATCGTTTCGCACTTACCGCAACAGGTATACATTAGCTTTGACATTGACGGTCTCGACCGCAGTCTTTGTCCGGATACCGGCACTCCTGTTCCG
>CAZZLP010000179.1:0-3566 GCA_964654705.1 uncultured Chitinophaga sp. | reverse complement strand
ACACATCTTTCCGCCAAACCCCATTTTACTGCAACTATGATCGAGTACGTCCATGGGACCGCTCGAAAAAACGATATCGGTAACCGGATTGAGATTTTTAAATACATAGCGAGCCAGCGTAGGATAATCCTGTATGCGAACGCCCTGGTCTGCGAGCACTAAAATCTTGTTGAACATCATTTGTCCGGCGCCCCACATGGCATTCATTACTTTTTGTCCTTGCCCCGGATATTCTTTGTTGATCTTGGTAATGACCAGATTGTGAAAGACCCCTTCGACGGGCATGTCCATGTCCATGATCTCGGGTACCATGGTCATTTTGATCGGTGCTA
Organism: uncultured Chitinophaga sp.; assembly: GCA_964654705.1. Classification (GTDB taxonomy): domain Bacteria; phylum Bacteroidota; class Bacteroidia; order Chitinophagales; family Chitinophagaceae; genus JJ008. The sequence continues at coordinate 3,234 of CAZZLP010000179.1, read as the reverse complement.
AAAAGATTCGCTCGGTCGCTTTTCCCAGCCAAGCATCCTCTTGCGGCGGGATACCAACGATGGTGGCAGGATAAACGGCATTCTTTCGGTGCGTGATGGCCGTAATATGAAAACGCGGATACCAATCCGGCAACGAATAATAACCGGTATGATCTCCAAATGGTCCTTCCCAGATCAACTCATCAGAAGGATCTACATAGCCTTCGATAATAAAATCGGCATCGGCTGGTACTTCGATCTCGGGCTGGGTGATGCACTTGACCAAGCTGACCTTTTTCTTTCTGAGAAATCCGGCCAGCATGTATTCGTCTACATTTTCCGGTAATGGAGCCGTGGCGCTGTAGGCATAAACAGGATCGCCACCGAGTGCAACGGCAACGGGCATCTTTTTACCCAACTTTTTGTATTCGGTAAAATGTTTGGCACTTACCTTATGCTTGTGCCAGTGCATGCCAGTAAGCGTAGGCCCGAAGACCTGCATGCGGTACATGCCCACGTTGCGGCTTTGCGTATGCGGGTCTTTGGTATGTATAACAGGGAGCGTAATAAAAGGGCCGCCATCTTTGGGCCAACAAGTAATAACCGGCACTTTGGTAATATCGGGTTGCAGCTGGACCACCTCCTGACAAGCGCCCTTTCCTTTAATGACCGTAGGCATCCAACTGGCAAAGGCACCGAGTGTAGGAAGCAGTTTGAGTTTATCGAGCATCGACTCTTTGGGAGCTGAGATCATTTTAAAGAGTGCTTCGATCTCACGTGCCGTCTCATCAAGGTCCGATACTCCCAACGCCATGCACATTCTCCGTTCGCTTCCGTAGGCGTTCATCAAAACCGGAAAATCATACCCAGTATTCTCAAACAAAAGCGCCTTTCCTCCCCCACCCGATTTACTAACACGATCGGTGATCTCTGCAATTTCGAGATACGGGTCAACATACGTTTTAATCCGCACCAGTTCATTGGCTTTTTCGAGCGCTTCTATAAATGCTTGTTGATCTTTCCAGGCCATAGTTGAAGAGTTCGGTAGTACAACAAAACGAATGCTTAAAGGTTTACTTCGACACCCAGCCCCGGCAATGAGGATGGCAAAACTTTTCCCTTCTCAAATAGAAGACCGGAAGCAAGGTCTTCTTCGAGCAGCAAAGGCCCATCCAGATCGGCGGCATCTGCAAAAGAAAGTAACTGCGCCAATGCGGCCGTCCCTACCGTTGACTCGTTCATGGAGCCCAGCATGATCTTAAGGCCCAGTGAGCGCGCCGTTGCGATCATTCTTCGCGCCGGGGTAAGTCCGCTACACTTGGTGAGTTTTATATTGATGCCATGAAAGAAGTTCGCACAGCGTTCGACATCGCGTTCGAACACACAACTTTCGTCGGCAAACAATGGCAAGGGTGATCGTTCGTACAAGATCTTCATCGATTCCCAGTCGTCTTTGGCCAGTGGTTGCTCTACCAGTTCTACCCCCAGTTTCTCGAGAGCTGGCAATAAGGCAAGGGCAGTCTCTAGCGACCACCCGGCATTGGCATCGACCCTTAACCGGGCATCGGTATGTGCCCGAATGGCTTCTAGTTTTTCCAGATCGTTCGCGGTACCCACCTTTATCTTGTAGATGGGCCAGGGTGTGGCCAACAATTTTTCGATCATCGTTTCGGGGGTATCGATACCAATGGTATAATCAGTGAGCGGCCCCTCGGTGGCTGGAGCCTTGAACAGGGTACGCAGGGGCAGGTTTTTCATTTTTCCATATAAGTCCCATCCTGCCATGTCGAGAGCACAGACCAAAAACGGATTATGCGGAAAAAGGTGGTGCAAATAATGCCAATAACGCTCGGGGTCTGTAAAAGCGAATTTCTCTACCGCTTCTTTTTTTTGCTCCAGATCGGCGATCATCTGTTCTACCGTTATGTTGTAGTAACTAATGGCAGGTGCCTCTCCATATCCGGTCCATCTGCCCAGCGACAGCGATACCAATAAGGTCGGCTGGTGGGTTTTGGTTCCTTTAGAAATTGTAAAGGGATAGCGAAATTTTAGCCGATGCGACCAATAGCGTAGCTGCATGAATTCGTTTGTGCAAAGATATAGCACCAAGCAGTAGAAGAATAAAGGCCTTGCAAAAGAATAGGGGTTGCATCAACGCAAGACCGAACGTCACCATCAGCCTCGGCCCGCTTTAACGATCATTTCACGGAGCGTTTCGGTAAAGGCAGTTTGTTCAAGCAGCTCTTCCATTGGCAAATGCATGCGGTATTGCCAGTAATGATGAGGATTCGCGGGGTCGTTAATCCGTTCTTCGTGCGGGTCTTTTCTGCGAATTGGTTCGCTAATGCCCAGCAGGTCTTGCAACTGAAAGACGCTCCACATGGCAGGCGAATTCAGGTGTTGTTCTACAATGGCACGGTTAATCCAAGCCTCGCAGAAAAACGGCGCCTCACCCCACTGCTTCATCTCGTGGTTATAAAAAAATTGCGTCCTTGCTCTGTCCTCTTCCCACCAACCCCTGATCGTGCTCATGTCATGCGTAGAGGGCGTAACCACCGACATATAGGGCGCCTCGGCAGGATTAAAAAAAGATTTGCCCGGATCTTTGGGCATACGTTGAATCTCCAGACTAAGAATTCCATTTTGGTTCATGACATCGGGAACACAATGCGGGACCATCCCCAGGTCTTCGCCACAGACAAGCATATTGGTGGCCGCTTTCAACTTGGGTAATTTTTGCATAGCCTCTTGGTACCAGCAGCTGTCTTGTCGGCGATAAAAATAATCATGATACAAGGGCATCAACGCCTCTTGGGTTCGTTTGTCTAGGTAGCGAAAAGAAGCGGTCTTTTCGATCGATATCCTAAAGTGAAACTGCGATCGCGCAGAACCGGGTTCTTCGAACAAAAGCACATTGGCGATTAACTGAAGTAAACCTGCTTTTATCTTCTCTTGTACGGCATCTAATGGCAAGGTTTCAAAATAACTAACCACCTTTTGTTGGGTGTCTACGTGCGAAGCCAGCTGCCACCCCACCTTAGAATCACTAACTAAGAACTGTTCTTTTACCCAGTCTCTCTCTTCGCCGAACACATCGAGCAAGATCTCTTCATTGATAAAGGGCAGGCAAAACCGATCCGGATCGAACGCGATGCCGCGTTGCCAGAATTCCTCTATCGAAACAGGCAGGCATGGCACAAAGCGACCAAGCAACCCTTGTACGGCATGAGTAGGTATACTCCAGATTCTGAAAAA
>CAZZLP010000178.1:0-3593 GCA_964654705.1 uncultured Chitinophaga sp. | reverse complement strand
CTTTTATATGGGTTCTGAAGATGCCGACTTGGCCGAACTAGACCATATCTATATCGGGTCTGAGAAAATTCAATGGCATACGAAACAGTCCGGAGCGGTTGGCCGTATGAAGATCGATCGGGAGCTAGAGAAACTCATCGACCGCTTACAGGGGCAATTAGGTGTCTTTGCGCATGGCGCCGAATGGATACAGCTGTTGAAAGAATGTTATGTCGAAGGGCGTACAATGGCAGACGCAACTTTTCGGTTGGTGCATGCCTTGTTCGCTTCGTACGGGCTGGTGGTACTGCTGCCCGATCATGCAGACCTGAAGCGGGCCTTTGCACCCATCATCAAGAAAGAATTACTGGAGCAGTTTACCGCACCGTTGGTCCAAGACCAGACCGATGCACTGACGGCTGCTGGCTATAAGGTGCAGGCAACCCCGCGCGAGATCAATTTATTTTATTTGCAAGAAGGAAGTCGTCAGCGAATCGAAAGAAAAGGGGAGCAGTGGGTGGTACAAGGGACCTCGCTGGTCTTCGATCGGCAGACGTTGCTGCAAGAGGTAGAGCAGCACCCCGAACGTTTTAGCCCCAATGTACTGCTCAGGGGGCTGTATCAATGCACTTTATTGCCGGATGTGGCATTTATTGGCGGCGGGGCCGAGATCGCGTACTGGTTGCAAGTAAAAAAACTGTTTCTGGCTGCCCATGTTCCCTTGCCGGTGTTGGTATTACGTAACTCATTTTTTCTGGTAGAACCCCCGGTTGTAAAGCGATTAGAAAATTGGGGGCTGGAGGCAGCGCAATTATTTCTTACCGAAGATCGGCTATTGCAGGCAATGATCGATGTCAGGTCTGTGGCTCAGCGAGATCTTAGTCAGGAGCGTGCTACTTTACAACAGCTTTATCGACAACAGCAACAACAAGCCGCTCAGCTCGATCCGACGCTGGTCGCGCATGTGGCTTCTCTAGAGAAAAAAGCACTCAAGGGGCTTGATGAACTAGAAAAAAAATATTGGAGGGTCATCAAGCGACAACACGGAGAACAGCGACAACAACTACAGTGGCTAAAGACACAGCTATTTCCGAACGGACAACTGCAAGAACGTCATCAACACCTGGGCTATTTCTATGCGCAATGGGGAAGGGACCTGCTCGATCGGTTACTCGAATATTCACAAGGGCTAAGCCAGGAGTTCACGATCGTGAACCTTCCTTAATCGAAATTATTTTCGTAGCCTTCTTTTTTAAGACGCTGTACTTTCTCTATTACCTCACCGCTCAACTGGGCCTTATAAGTGGCGATCTTTTGCGCGATGTTTTCGTGGCAGGTGCCTAAGATCTCGGCCGCCAGTATACCGGCATTCTTGGCGGCATTAAGGGCTACGGTAGCTACCGGTACGCCGTTGGGCATTTGTAAGATGGACAATACCGAATCCCATCCGTCGATAGAATTAGAAGACTTGATGGGTACCCCTATAACAGGAAGAATGGTTACAGCAGCGACCATACCGGGTAAGTGAGCGGCCCCACCGGCTCCGGCAATGATCACTTTGAGCCCCCGGTCTTTTGCCTGCCGGGCATAATCGATCATGCGGTCAGGAGTGCGATGTGCCGATACGACGGTTATTTCGTGGGGAATTCCGAATTCTTTGAGTACTTCGGCTGCAGCCTGCATAACAGGAAGGTCGCTGTCGCTTCCCATAATGATCCCTACCAGCGGCTCCATAGACATAATTTGAATGCAAAGAAACGATAAAATCGTCAAATCGCACCGCTTAGCGCAGCAGAGCTCCTTTGATGCGCAAGAGCTCGGTCTCGGCACGCTTGGTCAAAAAGCGTGCCTGTATAAGTCGGGTATAGGCGTCTTGCAAACTTTTTTGCGCCTCTTTTAATTGAATCAGCGTAGTGGCATTTAACCGGTATACATCGAGTACGATGGCAACGTTTTCTTTGGCCAGTATGATATTTTCTTCTTCGAGGCTAAGGGCTTTTTGCTGTGCCTCATAGTCGTTATAGGCCTGTACCAGTTGCAGATTCAGTTGGGCTTGTTGCTGTTCAAACACCAGCTGACGGCTTTGAACGGCGAGCTGCGCCGACCGGATATTTCGTTGGGCCGACAACTGGTTGAACAATGGAATCGAAGTACCAATCGACATATTGAGTCCGTTGTTACGGCTAAACAATGGCTGAAAGGGATTGACGACGGCAATATTGTCAAGACGATTAAAGTTATAATTCGAGGCCAGATTCAATTGTGGCCATCGTTCGGCCTTTGCCTCGCGCAATTGATAGCCCGCGATCGTTATTTGTTTTTGGGCAATCGACAGCAACGGATTAGCGGTGGTCATGGATTGCTGCACCTCTTGCAACAAGATCTTTTCTGCAAAGGGAATGGAGTCCGAGACCTCATAGGTTCTACCCGAGGCCACCCCCATCAGGGTATTGAGTTGCTCTTTGAGCAAGGCAATGGTGTTTTTTTGCTGAAGCTGCGCTGCTTTGGTCGCGTTGAGGTCGACCTTGCTTTGCAACACATCGGGTTTGGTACCGACCCCGATGGTAAGCTTGTATTCGGCCAGTTTTACACGTTCGGTGTTGATGGCCAGTTGTTCTTCTAGCGCGCGCAGTTGCTGTTTTTGCTGCACGATGGCATAGTAGCCGGTAATGACCTGTCCGATCGTGTTGATGACATTGTTTTTGACGGACAGGGTTCCCAGTTCCAGCAGCGCCGTTACACGGTCACGGGCCGCATAGAGCCTTCCGCCGTTAAAGAGGGTCCAGTTCAGGGCCACGGCAGCATTCAGATTTTCGGAGCGAATTCCTTTTCGCTGGCGAATGGCCCCATCGGTGAATCGCTGGTATTGATCGTTGTTGTTCAGCACAAATCCCGAGTTAACGGTAAGCCTTGGTAAAAGGGCCATGTTTCGGTATTGGTAGTCGAGTGCTGCTGCAGCGGAATCGTTTTTGGCCAGTCTGATCTCAAAATTATTTTCGAGCGCCGTGGCAATCGCCTCATCGATCTTAAGAAGCGGTTGGCTCTGGCCGCTAAAAGGTAGCGTAAGAGAGATTGCCGTATAAACGAAGAATCTTTTCATGCCCATAGATTATGCACCGATAAAACGGTCTATTTCTTTTTCTTTTCTTTTTCTGGACAGGTACGAGTACATGGCCGGAATTACGAATAGCGTCAGCAACAGCGAAAAACAGATGCCTCCTACGATCACCACTCCCAACGGAATACGGCTGGTAGCCGCCGCTCCCAGCGAAAGGGCCAGCGGGAGGGCCCCCAACGCCATGGCCAAACTGGTCATCAGAATAGGGCGAAGACGCTGTGTGGCAGCTACTACTACGGCCTCCGTTCTGCCCACGCCCTTCTCTCTAATCTGATTAGCAAATTCCACGATCAGAATACCGTTCTTAGTCACGAGTCCGATCAGCATAATCATTCCGATCTGCGAGAAAATATTCAGCGTATGACCAAAGGCCCATAGCGAAAGCACGGCTCCGGCTATGGCCAGTGGTACGGTAAACATGATAATGAGGGGGTCGACAAAACTTTCGAATTGGGCCGCCAGTACCAAAAAGATCAATACGAGGGCCAGTAAAAAA
>CAZZLP010000177.1:0-3624 GCA_964654705.1 uncultured Chitinophaga sp. | reverse complement strand
GGGTGGCCAGTGTAACAGGCGACGTACTAATCCTGATCAACGCCATTTCGTATGCCATCTATTTTATAATGGTAAAACCGCTTACCGCCCGTTATTCTCCATTGCATGTGATTAGGTGGGTCTTTACCTTCGGATTTGTGATGATCGTTCCTTTCAGTTGGCAAGATGCCACCCAGGCAGCCTGGCAAAGTGCCACGATTTCGCAGTGGAGTGCCTTGGCTTCGGTAGTACTGTGTGGTACTTTTCTGACCTACTCGTTCAATAGCTATTCTTTAAAACACCTGGGGGCTGCCACGACCGGCAGTTATATATACACGCAGCCCATCTTTGCCGCCATTATTGCGGCATTGTTCTTGCAAGAAGGATTTAGCTGGCAAAAATTACTGGCCGGCATACTCATTTTCGGAGGCGTGTATCTGGGAAGCCGTCGCGCCTAGTCAATAGCCGCGCACGTTCTTTCCTTCCATGTAATTGATAAAGGCTTTATTGACGACCTTATTGCCACCAGGGGTGGGATAATCGCCCGTAAAGTACCAGTCGCCCAAATTAGAGGGGCAAGAAAGATGCAAGTCCTCGATGGTCTGAAAGATCACTTGCACCGGTATGGTAAATTGCGGAGGCGTGATCAACTGTGCGATCTTATCGGCGATCTCGAGGGCGGTAAAGCGCTGGTACAACTGCTTGACTACATTTTCCTGATGCAAGCGACCCGCCGCCTCCAATGAATGACAATGCTGAAGAAGCGTTGCCAGAAAAGCTTCATCGCCTCTTTCTTTCAGCAAGGCTACGGCCGCATTAAAGGCAATAAAGTCTCCCATCTTACTCATATCGATACCATAACAATCGGGGTAACGAATTTGAGGAGAAGAAGAGACTACGATGATCTTTTTAGGAGACAGTCGACCCAGCATGGTAATGATGCTCTCTTTTAAGGTCGTTCCTCTTACGATAGAATCGTCAATGACCACCAAAGTATCTTCGTTGGCCCTGACCGTGCCATAGGTAATATCATAGACGTGCTGCACCATTTCGTTACGGCTTACGTCTTCGGTAATAAAGGTGCGCATCTTAACATCCTTGATGGCGATCTTCTCGATGCGAATACGACGGTTAATCATTTCACTCAACTTAGCCTCATCAAAATCCTTATTCCAGCTGAGAATACGTTCTACCTTAATCCGATTGAGGTAATCTTCCATTCCCTTGAGCATGCCATAAAAAGCCGTCTCTGCCGTGTTGGGTATAAAAGAAAAAATCGTATTGCGCAGATCGTGGTCGATGGCCTTGAGCACCGGCTCGCTCAGCTGATAGCCCAGCTTGTTCCGCTCGCGGTAAATCTTCTCATCACTTCCTCTCGAAAAATAGATGCGCTCAAAACTACAGGCCTTTCTTTCTTTGGCAGGCACCAGTTGCTCCAACTCGATAGTGCCGTCTTCTGAAACGATCAATCCTTGCCCGGGCAATAACTCTTTGACCTCGTTCTCCGGCACGTTAAAGGCCGTGCGGATGGCTGCGCGTTCAGAGGCAGCCACGACCACCTCGTCGTTGATGTAATAATAAGCAGGTCGAATACCATGCGGGTCCCTAAAGACGAACCCGATCCCATTGCCCGTAATACCTCCTACATGAAATCCCCCGTCGAGCAAGGGGATCGTCTTACGAAGTACATTGGCGATCGTGAGCTTCTCGGGGCTGCTCTCGTCCTCTTGTCTGAGCAGCGAAGACATCAGCTCAATAAGGGCTGCCAAATCGCTAAAGCGAACTTCTTCGTCGGGATTTTTGCCGATCTGTGCATATAGTTCATCGGCATTGACAATATTAAAATTACCCGCTAGGGCAATATTGCGGGCCGGTATTACATCGCGATTAATAAATGGATGACAATACTCCAGTTTGTTCTTTCCCTGCGTACCATAGCGAAGATGGCCCAGCAAGATCTCTCCTAAAAAATTAAGATTGCCTTTTAACAGTCCCGGATGCTTTCGGACATCGGGGTTATACTTTTCGAATTCCTTGATCTCTTGACCAATGCGCTGAAAGATATCGGCAATGGCCTGTTGCGCATTGCTACGCATCCGATTCATGAACGGATAGCCCGGTTCGGTATGCAACTTGACCGCCACCACTCCCGCACCATCTTGGCCGCGGTTGTGTTGCTTTTCCATTAAAAGATACAGCTTGTTAAGACCCCACAGCACCGTGCCATACTGCTGCTGATAATAAGAAAATGGCTTACGCAAGCGGATAAAAGCCAATCCGCATTCATGTTTGATAGGGTCGCTCATATCGAATCAATTGGCCGGCGTATACTTTTTTAGCGAAGGGCATTCTTCGCCGGTGGCCGGATCGATCATAACATAATAGGTGGCCAAACGGGTCTGAATCCATTTCTCCATTACCTTGGCCTTTTTCTCTTCGAGTGCGAACTGGGCGATCTTGCTGTAATCGTCTTTCAGATTCATGCGATGCGGTATCGATCTCGATTTAAGGTGCACCACTCGAACGCCTTTTTTACCCTGCTCATTCTCAAAGGCGGTCGGCATAGAGTAATCGCCGGGCTGCATCTTGGCCAACATGTTGACCATATCGCGATCAAGCTGATCGATGGTCACAAACGTAGAGCCGTCGCGATTGGTAATATAGGGTCCGGTGTACTTTGCATTCTCATCATCGCTGTACTTGGTGGCCGCCTCGTTAAAGGTAAGAGTGGCTGCCATTACTTTAGAGCGAACCGAATCTAGTTTGCGTTTGGCCTGATCGATCTCATCTTGGGTAACCGGCGGAATACGCAAGATGTGACGCACGACCGCATCGTCACCATTGCGCTCTACCATTTGTATAATATGAAAGCCAAACTTCGATTTAACAGGAGGAGAGATCTCGCCTTCTTTTAAACGAAATGCCGTCGATAAAAAAACCGGATCCCACGACTTCTCCGTACGATTTACCTGGTACTGACCACCGCGGTCCTTGCTTCCGGGATCTTCCGAATAGCGCTTGGCCAGTTGCTCGAAGGTGGCCAGTTTCAGATCGATCTGCCGGCGGTAATTATTCATCTCACCCACAATATATTGTTCCAGATCGCGCGAAGCTTTGGGATAGCTGATGATCTGACCTATTTCAAGTTCGGACTCATAAAAAGGCAAACTGTCTTTGGGGATCTTTTCGTACCAGGCCTTGACCTCGACAGGGGTAATACGAACGTTCTCTACGATCTTACGTTGCATGGCGGCTGCCAGCTTTTGCTCACGTACCGACTCACGGGCATCATCTTTGATCTGGTAGATGGTCTTTCCGGCAATCTCTTCGACGGCTTCTTGGCTGCCAAACTGATTAATATAAGTGCGAATACGGTTATCGAGATCGGCCTCGACCTCGTCGTCGGTCACGGGCAAAGAGTCCTTTTGCGCCTGTAGCATCATCATTTTTGAGACCACCGCCTGTTCCATAATCAGACACTCCGCATTGGGCGGAACCGTCTCGCCGCGTCGGGCAATATCGGCCACCGAATTCTTGATATCAGAGAGCAGGATAATGCGGTCTCCGACAACGGCCGCGATCTTATCGGCCACTACTTTTTTGGCCTGGGCGGTCGCATCGAACGAGCGCAGCAACACCAATAGC
>CAZZLP010000176.1:0-3645 GCA_964654705.1 uncultured Chitinophaga sp. | reverse complement strand
ATACGAGGCGAAGCCCTCAGAAACGGCCCAAGATCTTGTGGCATATGCTGGCGGCATTTCTCCTATGGCGGTAAAAGATATGATCTCGGTGATCAGAATGGGTACCAGCCGCAAAGAGGCGCTTTCCATTACCCCGGATCAGCTGGCTGCTTTTAAATTAGCCCCCGGCGATACGTTGCTGGCAGATTCTATCAATAAGAAATTCAATAACCGGGTCCTGGTAACAGGTGAGGTAGAAAGACCCGGCCTCTATGGTGCTAAAGAAACGGGTAAACTTAGCCAATTGATAGCACTGGTTAGCCCTACCGAAGAGGCTTATCTGGATAGAGCTATCTTAAGAAGGGTAGATCAGCAGCAAGAGCCAGTGCTGTTATCCTTTAATATTGAGGAGGTACGCGCCGGAAAGTTCGACCTGCAACTGCGATCTGAAGATTCTATTCACATTTTTAATAAGCGGGACATTCGAGAGGCGCTTACCGTTACGATCAATGGCGAGGTCAATAAACCGGGCAAGTACGATTTTTTTGCCAAGATGACGGCCATGGACCTGGTGCTGATGGCAGGAGGCTTCAGCGAAGGGGCTTCCCTTAGCCAAATTGAGATCTCGCGTCGGTTGCGAAGTGCCACTGCAAAAGGAGACACTTCCATATACGCGGTTATCAAAACCATCAACCTCGATCAAAATAAAAAGACAGCCGAGGTCAATGACGAACTGCAGGCCTTCGACATTGTTTCAGTGCGTCGTTCACCCGGGTATAAGAGCCAGCTGCGTGTTAGTGTAGAGGGTGAAGTGCTTTTCCCTGGCACTTATGCTTTGTCAGGAAAGCAAGAGCGTTTATCAGAGCTTATCAAAAGAGCGGGTGGGTTGCGCGAGCAAGCCTTTGCCCAAGGAGCTACCTTACTTCGCACTACCTTTACACAGAATTTTATTTCTGACACCCTCATGATCACGGCTAAAAACGAGCTGTATAAGAAAAATAATGAGGGTAGTCAATTTAATGAGTTAGTCAAAAAAGATATTCCTATTGGCTCTTACGACGAAGATTCCCTGCTTAGTGAGATCAAAAAACGATTCTTAAAGCCGGTAGGAATTCAATTGGATGAGGCGCTTCGCAATCCCGGCGCTGCAGCTGATATTTTCTTAGAAGAAGGGGATGTGCTGCGCATTCCGCGTCAGCTACAAACGGTGCAGACCTTTGGTGCGGTCAATGTGCCTAAACAAATTGTTTATCGTAGTGGTCTAACTTACCGGGGCGTAATACGGCAGTCTGGAGGGTTTGCCTCCAATGCTTACCGTAAGCGCGGATATGCGGTCTATGCCAACGGGCAAGTCAGCAACGCTCGGCAATTTCTATTTTTGCGGTTTAATCCTCGCATCAGGCCCGGAGCAGAAATATATATTCCTCTAAAAGCCGAGAAACGATCGCTTACTACCGGAGAGGCGGTGAGTATAGTATCAGGGTTGGCTTCTGTACTCGGGTTTTTAGTGGTCATTTTAAGACAATAAAAATGCCAACCTCTTCGCAACATACGCTACGCTTGGCCGATCTTTTTGATTCGCTTCAGGGGGGCTTGGTGTTTCTATTAAAAGGATACCGCCATTGGTTGTGGTTAACGCTGGTGACGATCAGTTTGGCCCTCGCATTCCATTTTTGGCAGAAGCCCTCTTATGAGGGAAGAGTTAGTTTTATTTTAGAAGAAAAGACCTCCGGCCTTGGGGGTGGTTTAAGCGGTATTGCATCCACCCTCGGGGTCGACATTTCTTCTTTGTCCGGGGGCGGTAATTTATTTAGTGGAGATAATATCTTAGAGATCCTGACCGCCCGTAAGATCCTGTCCGATGTATTGCTCTCAAAAGTAGATAGCACAAAAGGAGATCTTTCTGCCTCTCTGATGGACCGCTATCTTTCCTTTGCTCAGCTGACCAGAGGTAACCGAGATCTGGATTCTTTCTATTTTGGTTACGCCTCCAATTCTCAGCTTCGTACTCGCACACACGACAGTTTGATTGGTTTGGCTTGTGAGAAGCTGATCCAAAAAAAGCAATTGCTGGTTGCCCGGGTCAACAAAAAGGGCTCTGTTATAGAAGTAAAAGTGGTCAGCCCCGATCAGATCTTTTCTAAGTTGATGGCAGAAAGGGTAGTGGCCCAGACTAAACAACTTTATATCTCTGTTAAGACCGGTTACATGGCCGCCAATGTGGCTAAGCTAGAGGCTAAAGCAGATTCTATTGTGGCTATGGCCAACCGCCGTTCTTATCAAACAGCCGGTCTGCAGGTGCTCAACGCTAACGAAGCGTATAGAACGGCCGAAGTGCCGGCAGAGTTATCGCAGCGCGATAGGTTGGTCAATAATACGCTTTATGCCGAGGTGCTCAAAAATCTCGAGACAGCTCGTATGGCACTCGCCAGCCAAACACCCGTTATACAACTCCTCGATACACCGGTTTACCCGTTAAAAGATCGCAGCTGGTCATTACTTCAACTTTTTTTGCTGGCTACGGCTGGTTCTACTGCCCTACACCTCCTCTTGGCCTTTTTCCGCTACCCTTCTTTGTCGGAAAAAAATTAAACATTTTCGTTTATCTATGGCCAAACCCTCTACCAAATCCTTTTCGCTGCTACTTACTCTAAAGATGTTGCTATGCACGCAGCTGTGCACTTTTTCTGGCAAGGCGCAAACGGTGGGGCTCAACTGGATGGATATGGACGGTACCCTGCGTAACCTGCAGCTGTTGGGCCAGCTCGATCCCAATATTTCTTTTGCGGTTCGCCCTATCCATTATAAATCGGGGATTACTCGCCGCAATACAACCGGCGCAACCATTCAAGATATTTTTAATGATATCGATAGCAGCGGCTCTCTTTTCAGATCGATCTCCTTTGATGATAACAAAGGCGTGCTGCATATTTTGCCGCTGCAACTTCATTTCAAAAATAATTCACATCACCCTTATGGCTGGAACGATGAGGGCATGCTGGCAGCCAAAGGCACGCAAACGATCTTAAGTGGCGGCGTATACTCTCGATACGGGCCGGTTAGCGTGCAACTGCAACCTCAATGGGTACGAGCGCAAAATCCACAGTTCGAACATAATGGCTCTTGGGGCGCTCCTACTACTGGATTATATAGTAAGTTACTTCCTGGTCAGTCCAGTGCACTGATTCATGTGGGCGGTTTTGCCATGGGGGCCTCCACACAGAATCTCTGGTGGGGTCCCGGCCAGTTCAGCAGCTTATTACTTTCTAATAACGCACCGGGCTTTACGCACTTTACGATCGGCACCACGCAGCCCTTTTGTTTGCCGATCGGTTCTTTTGAAGCCCAGCTGGTGGCAGGCCGATTGGACGAAGATTCCACCACGGCCGGACTTTATGAGAATTTTCATTTAAAGCCTGCAAGTCTTACCGATCAGTGGCGTTACTTTAATGCCGTGGTGGTTACTTTTCAGCCCAGTTTTTTTAAGAACTTTTATATTGGAGGTACTCGTGCGTTTCAGGTCTATAAAAAAGATTTTCAGGCCCTCGGTGGTCAGTTTATTCAGCGTTATTTACCGGTGCTCACCAATATCTTTAAAGCAAAAGGCGATGATCCGACTGGCGGCGGCTCCAGAGATCAGCAACTGAGTTTATTTACTCGCTGGTT
>CAZZLP010000175.1:0-3647 GCA_964654705.1 uncultured Chitinophaga sp. | reverse complement strand
ACATTTTTTTGATCTGTTCGCCCTTGATTATCAAACGATAGCTTAGTTTTGGACTATGGACTTGTCTACCCATGCACAAACCATTTTGAGGCTTCAATTGCCCACCGATCCCCGATGGGTAGATCTGGCAGCCCTGTCGTTAGAAGAAATTCTGACCGACCATGCCTACTGCGAACAAAAGGCCGCGACCACCTGCATTACACTGATACAGCGCTATCCCATGTACGAAAAGATCGTGGAACAACTAGCTCCGATTGTTACCGAAGAATGGGGGCATTTTAGGGCGGTACTGGCCGAACTGAACAAAAGAGGGCTTCGGCTGGGCAAGCAACGAAAAGACCTTTACGTGAATGCCTTACTAGATTTTCAGCAAAAAGGAGGCAGTCCAGAAGGTCGCTTGCTGGATCAACTTTTAACCATGGCCCTGATCGAAGCGCGCAGCTGTGAGCGGTTTAAACGGCTAAGTGAGGGACTGCAAGATGCCTACATGCGAAAATTCTACCGCAAGTTTATGGAAAGCGAGGCGGGTCACTACACACTTTTTATCAAACTGGCCGATTACTACATAGAAAAAGACCTGGTAAGAAACCGGTGGAAGGAGTGGCTTCACTACGAATCGCAGGTCATCGCCGGACTTGAGGTTAGAGGAGACCGTATTCACTAACCCATGAACAGTCTGCATGTACAAGAAGCCGTGACGGCCCTATGGGGTACGAGCAGCGAAGCGATCTGTCTGCCTATCAGCAACGGATTGATCAATTATTCTTTTTGTCTGGAGCGGCCGGGTAATAAAAAGGTTTTCTTGCAACAGATCAACAAAGAAGTTTTTACAAGACCCGATCTTATTGCAAAAAACCTGCAGACCATTTACCACGCCCTTCAAAAAAAAGAGAAAGGGCATCTTATGGCCCGGCCACTTTCTTTTTTGAACGGCTCCTGGTTGTTTTGCGATTCTAACGGGCAGTACTGGCGCGCTGCTGAACATATCGATGCCCGCACCCTTCACGAGTCAACAAATACTCAACAGTTGCAGGCGGCCGTCAAAGGATACGCGAACTTTACGGCAATGCTTGCCGATCTGGACCCCGCACTACTACACCCTACCCTTGTCGATTTTCATGACCTTTCGCTTCGATACGCACAGTTTCAAGAGGCCATCGGGAGTGGCGATCCCGATCGGATCGACGAAACCTCTGCCGTCATAGAGGCAATGGTAAAACGCGAGCATTACGTATCACTCTTTTCACAGCTACGCGACTCCCCATCCGATTTTAAAAAACGGATTATGCATCACGATGCCAAACTCAGTAATCTGCTGTTTGACCTGCAGGGCGACGAAGTAGTGGCCATCACCGATCTGGATACCACCATGCCCGGATTTTTCTTTTCAGACCTGGGCGATATGGTTCGAACCATGGCAGCATCGGCAGAAGAAAATAGTAGCGAGCCGACAAAAGTTACGATAAGACCATCGGCCTACGCGATGATCTACGAAAGTTATTGCCATACCCTCAGCGAACAATGGACCCTGGCAGAAAAGTCTTTGCTGCATGGGGCCGGGGTGCTGATGATCTATATGCAAACCCTCCGGTTTTTAACGGATTACCTGCTAGGAGATCGGTATTATCAAATTAAACGACCCGGACACAACAGAGACAGGGCACTGCATCAGTATACCCTTCTTTGCTCGCTCGAAGCACTGCTAAAAAACCAATATCAGTTTAGTTTACGGTAAGCTCAATGAGCGGAGGCCTGTTTTAAGAAAGCCAGTTCGCGGCTCAGATCGAGCTGCGGATGCTGTTCTTGCAACGCTGCGGCCAACTCATATTGCTGTAACAAGAACTGCCGGTGCGCCCGGGTATTGGGTTGGCGCGGTCGGTGTCGGATGGCCGTTACCACCTTTTTGACTTGTTCGGCCAGTAGCCTTGCTTCTGGGCTTACGTAATACTCCATGAATTGCTCCAACACAAATTGAGTTGCCGCAAAATTGGGATGCACCAGATCAATGTCATAAAATCGGTAATCCCGCAGCACGTCCACGATCAACTCATAGGCAGGAAAATAATAAAAAGGAATGGCCATCTCCTCTACTTGTTGCAAGGCTTCGAACAACCTTGCCTTGCTCCGGTTGTTCTCGATGACCCCATCCCGGGTATGACGGACCGGACTTACCGTCACTACGATCCGTGCCATTGGACGAAGCTTGTAAAAGTTCAAAAAACAATCACGTAACAGCGAAACGATCTCTTCTACTTTCAGCAATTCCTTATTGAACCATTGTTGCGGGGCCCTGTGACAGTTGGCAACTGTGTAACGCGGGTCGTAACCGGCATGGTCGGCGGCTTCGGTAAGCCGGTAGCAGAAAGAAGACCCGAGCGTAATGATTAGCCAATCAGTTTCCTTAACAAAGTCATACGCCTGTTGCTGCGCAGCATTGATACCGGCTAGACAATCGCTTTTGTCGGTAGCGGAAAAACGGGAGTGGTGGTCCCAACTGTGCCAGCATTCCTGCCAAAAGAAAAGATCCTTTTCTGTGTACTTCTTGCCTTCGATGTAAGAACCAATAGAGCGACACACGGCATCCGGCCCGAACAAAATGCCGTGTGGGTTTTGCAGTACCGAGAATTTGAGTCCGTCTAGCCCCTCTCCCATATGTTCCGAAAAACAAGAACCAAGCAGCAAGATCCGATCGCCGTATGCTATCGGTTTATCGGGTCGTTTGATAGTGATGGGTAATTGCCACTGCATAAGTTAGGCAAATAATTTTTTGGCCAGCAAAGAACAGTTGTTCAGTTGTTTTTTATCGATACCGGTAACGTATCCCTTTTCTTCGAGATAAGCCACCAAGTGTTCCATGCTCAAATTACTAACCAGACTGTCAGCGGCCATGGGGCAACCTCCCACGCCACCCAATGCCGCATCAAAGCGAGTACAACCGGCTTGTAACCCCGCTTCGACTTTATCTTTCCATCCATCGGGGCTGGCATGTAAATGCAGACCGGTCTCGACCAAAGAAAATTCTTTTCGAAATGCCGATGTGGTATCGAACACTTGCTCGGCAGAGGCCATACCGACCGTGTCGGCCAAAGAAAAAACGGTTATCCCCAATGGCAAGAGCCGGTGTGCCCACTCCAGTACTTCGTCTAGGTGATACGGGTCTCCGTAGGGATTTCCAAAAGCCATCGAAAGATAAACCACCAACTTACGCCGGGCCAGCAAACATTGTTCCTGAATGGCGGCCACCGTTTGCAAGGCTTCTTGACGACCCAAGCGGGTATTACGCTGCTGAAAAGTCTCCGAAATAGAGAAAGGAAAACCCAGGCAAGCGATATCCGAGAAGGCGAGCGCTTCGCGAGCCCCTCTTTCGTTGGCCACGATCACCAAAACAGCAGAGCGTGTTTCTTGCAAGGGCAATTGACCAAGTACCTGGGCCGTATCGGCCATCTGCGGAATCGCTTTAGGCGAAACAAAACTTCCCATATCGAGGGTATCGAAGCCCACGTTTAACAATTGCTGTAAATAGGCGACCTTCTCGGCAGCAGAGAGCATACGATCAAAACCCTGCATCGCATCTCGTGGACACTCGACCAGTTTTATAGATTTTGATTCGCTCATGACATTCGCTGCTTCATGGCCTCGTACAAGAT
>CAZZLP010000174.1:0-3659 GCA_964654705.1 uncultured Chitinophaga sp. | reverse complement strand
GAGGTCGCGGGTTCGAGTCCCGTCCGGTCCGCAAAACCCTTCAAATTTGAAGGGTTTTTTATTATCCCTCCCCCACCACTTTTTTATTTCTGGCCGATTTTAACAGCCATTTTGGAGATCACGTAGACGATGATGGCAGGGCGTGCGTTGTAGAAAAAATCTTGACCGCTATGCGATTATGCAGCGCTATATTTCTCGGTTTGGCCTTGAGTTGCCAGGCAATGCCCTTTTTAGCCTTAGCCAAGACAAAAAAAAACAAAGAGCCCTTGGCTGTTAGTTCGGAATGGGAACAGCTGCCAAAAGGGGCTCTGCAAATAGCCCTAGAAGGGTACCAAGTACTACTTGATAAAGCGGTGATTAAACCAGGCGCCTTACTAACCCTGATCGACTTAAGTAAGGTCAGCAGCGAGCAAAGACTTTATGTGCTCGATCCGGCACACAAAAAGATCTTATTGCGCACCTTGGTGGCGCACGGATGTCATTCCGGCTATACCTACGCTAAAGAGGTCTCCAATCAGCCCTCCTCCTACAAAAGCTGCGCAGGATTCTTTCTTACCAAAGAAACATATATAGGAAAGAACGGTTATTCTCTTCGACTGGTAGGGCTGCAAAACGGACTCAATGATAATGCTCTTGCCAGAGGTATCGTAATACACGGAGCCCCCTACGTAGACCTCAAGGTCTCCAAAAAGACAGGGTGGGTAGGCAGAAGCCAGGGCTGCCCGGCTGTACCGATCGCCGTGCACCGACAACTCATTGACCTGATCAAAGAGAACAACTGCCTATTCATTTACCATCCCTCTTATTCGGCCGGTACCCCGCTAAGGCCTAGCTCTCCGTAGCTTTTAAATACGCACCGGTGTTCATAACTAAAGCGGCACTAAACTTAAAGGGTTCAATACTTTTGCCCCATGAACGAGCCGTTAAAAGTGGGCGTGATAGGCGCAGGATACCTGGGCAAATTTCACATCGAAAACTGGAGATCGATCGCTGGAGCCACCTTGGTCGGCTTTTATGACCCCGACCGGGCCAATGCCATCGCCGTTTCTGACAAATACGAACTGCCCTGTTTTGAGAGTGGCGAAGACCTGATCGAACACTGCGATGTGATCGATATTGCGGCCCCCACCGATCATCATGCCTTTTGGTGCGAAAAGGCCATCAAAAAAGCAAAACACGTTTTTGTAGAAAAGCCCCTGGCGGCTTCTATGGAGGAGGCCCGCCGTATTGTAGAACTGACCCGCGAGTCGGGTATTCGTCTGCAGGTGGGGCATGTGGAGCGTTTCAATCCGGCGCTGCTTGCGGTCAAAGACCTTGATCTGCATCCGATGTTCATTGAGGTACACCGCCTGGCGCAGTTCAATCCGCGGGGCACCGAGGTAAGCGTGATTCTCGATCTGATGATCCACGACATCGACATTATTTTAAGCATCGTAAAAAGCGGGGTCAAAAATATCTCTGCCAGCGGCGTGGCGGTGCTTACCGATACTCCTGACATTGCCAACGTGCGTATTGAATTTGACAATGGCTGTGTGGCCAATCTGACCAGTAGCCGGATCTCCATGAAAAAGATGCGCAAGATCCGCCTCTTTCAAAAAGACGCTTATATCGGAATAGATTTCTTAGAGAAAAAAGCAGAGGTCATCAAGCTACAAGGCGACCAAGACGACAAGACATTTTCGTTCGATATAGAAACCCCCGCGGGCAAAAAGACCATTGCCATTGCTACCCCGCCCATTCCGCAGGTCAACGCCATACAGCAAGAACTGGAATCGTTTATTGAGGCTATCCGTAACCAAACCCGCCCGGTAGTGTCAGAGATGGATGGATTGCTCGCCATGGAAGTGGCTCACCACATACTCGAAAAGATCGCCCACAACGTGGTGGGGCATTAAAGTTGGTATTTCTATTGCACAGAACGTTGCGCCAAATAAGTGGCTGCGATCTGCAGATCGATCGGCCGGGTAATTTTGATATTGGTCTCTTCTCCTTCTACTATGCAAATGGAGCGACCCGTTTGCTCGACTACGGTGGCTTCGTCGGTAAAATGCTCTTGATAAGAGAGCGTAAAGGCATCGTGCAGCCAGTGGCCCAAGAAAGTTTGCGGAGTTTGTACCAGCAATACGTGGTCTCTGTTAAGCACCGTTGTACTTTCAGTTGTACTGATTAGGTCAGGATTCGAAGCAGTACCTGCAGGTGCAACGGCATCATCTCCTTTACTTTTTAATGTAAGATTACGTTGACCCGAAAGTAGCCGTATACTGTCTTTGGCGCTAATGGCCGGTACGACGGCTCCGGCAGTGAGGGTCTTTTCGTAACAGACACGAATAAGTTGCGGAGTAACCAGACAGCGAACGCCATCATGTACAAAGATGATCGAGTCGCGATCGGTTAAGGCCAACCCGTTCTTTACCGAATCAAAGCGAGTAGACCCCCCAGCGGTCAATTGAATATTCTTTCCTTCAAAAACCGAGCGAACCAACTGCTCTCCCATTGCCATAAAATCGCTCGGCAGTACCAAGACAATGTGCATATCGTCGTAAGCCTGTAAAAAAGCATCGATGGTATAATGCAGCACCGGCCGATCGGCCAGTAGTAAAAATTGTTTGGGCAGGACCTGCCCCATGCGTAACCCGCTACCACCCGCTACAATAATGGCCCATTTTTTCATCTGTCAAATATACGACTTGCAAAAAGTTGATCGAGTCTTTCAACGATTAAAGACGGCGACAATTGACGCATACAAGCATGATCGCCCCGGTAACATTTTTTATTACCAAAGACCGAACAGGGGCGGCAATGAAGATCGAGCTGAACGGCCCACGCAGAGGACTGCCTCCACCCCATAAACCCGGCATAAGGATGCGTAGCACCCCATATACTCAATACGGGTACGTTAAATAAAGAGGCCAGGTGCATATTGGCAGAATCCATAGAGACCATCATATCGAGTTCCTTAAGCTGCTTCAACTCTTCTTGCAACGAATGGCGGCAGGCCATGGAACGTGTACCCTTGAACTCATTTTCCCAAGCGGCCAGCGTTTGTGCCTCGACTCCTGGACCTCCAAAAAATATAAGTGAAATATGTTGGCGACGGTGCAGCCGGGCGACCACTTCTTTGAGCAGCTCAACGGGATAGGTTTTTTCGGGATGCCTGGCAAAGGGAGCGATGCCGATGCGGTATCGACCGTCGGCACCCTGCTTACGCAAGCCAACGACTCCGCGCATAGCAGCTGTTTCGCGGATCGCGAAGTGCTCACTATTTTCAAAACTAGTTACAGGTAACACAACCGGTAGTTGCAACTCTTCAAACACGCTGGCCATGCGCTCAAAGGCAGTGGGTAGCGGTAGCAGATTTTTGTGATCGCGACGAGTTAAGGCTCTTTTTTCTTTTCTGCCTTTGCTTAGCCGCACTACGGGTGTTCCAACGCACGCGAACAAAAACCCCAGTAATCGACTACGCAGTACGTGGTGCAGATCGGCTACGGCCGCATAAGGCCCGGCACTGCGTAACGCTGAAAAAAGTCGGAAGATTCCCCCAATACCCCGGTGTCTTTTTTTAAGATCGGCCCCGATAAAAGTAAGTCGGTCGATCTGTTCAAAAAGCGGTGCATAGTCTTGGTTCGACACCACACAGATATGGCGGTCAGGATGCTGCT
>CAZZLP010000173.1:0-3661 GCA_964654705.1 uncultured Chitinophaga sp. | reverse complement strand
GAAAAATTTGTTCTGGGAAAGAAAATAGAGGTATAAAAAAATGAATATCAATTAGTTGGGTGAATTTTTCGTCTATCGAAAAATTCAGATCAATAACGTGTGATTAGCAGCAATTTTTTTCCAAACGGGAGAATGTCCGGCTCTGCCAGTAGTACTGTGCCATTTTTTTCCAAGACTAACTCTATAAGATCATCCACGGCATCGGTAACTATCTGGTGCTTTTGCAGGGGAGGTTTTCTAAATAGATAATACGCATCGCTGCCAATAAATCCCGGTGCATGATAGCTTTCGTCCACTAGCAATAACAAGCAATTTCCCTCTTGCGCAGCTCGCCAGCAGGGTTGCAGCCCTTCTCGGGTGTGTCCGGTGCCAATGGCCTCTTGGTATCGCTCTATTTGCTTGCCCAGCTGGACATCGAGAAATTTTTTTATAACCGGCCAGCAAACAGAGCCAAGCTGGTGCTCACTTAAGTGTGCTGGATCTTTTTGCACGGGTAGCAGGCAATCGGCCGAAATGGAGGTTACTTTCTGGTAAAGAGCCAGCAACTCCTGGTCGGCCATTACGACCAGCGGTGTCGTTAGGGTATGGTAATGTCTGATGATCTCATCTGCTTTTTTAAAATGCTGCGTGGCCCTTTCTTCGATCACATCTTGTTTTTCTTTTTCAAAACTTTTTACATGTGCCTGCCCTGCATACGAGGTACTTCTCGAGGGAGGATTGTATTCGAAGGCCTCTTTGAAGATAGCCGAGAGGCCAGTTTGCTTCAGCGGTGTTAACTGGGTATACTGTCCTTGGTATAAACGAGCCTGTTGCAAGGTGAGTGTCAATAAAAGGTAGGGCTGATCGTCTTGTGATTTTTTAAGCAGGTCTCTGATCTCAAAGCTGTTTCCGATCACTATCTTCTCTTTAGTTACAAAGGGAAATGGACACACCTGCTCAATCTGATCGGATATAAAAAATCCGATTGTTTGCGGCGGATGGACCGGATCGAGTTTTTCTTTGAGTTGTAATATTTTGGTAAGCCACCAATCGTGCGGACGAGCGGGATATAGTTGATGCCAAAGTTGCTCTGCCTTATGGATCGCCGTATCGATAAGCCGGTTGTTCTGTTCTCTATCGGGGCCGTATTTCGCCAACGGAACAATGACGGATATACAGGTGTTTCCTTTCTGCGAAAGCAGGGTGCTCAACACTTCACCTCTCAATGATGCTGCGGGCATGGTCATGACTGTAGTTTAGGCATGAAGATAACCGCAGCTTGATGGCATAGCCATGACAGCGGCTTTCGCCGCGTTGATAAGAATCAGTAAAGGGTTTGTTAACCGGCCAACTCGAATCGATCCAGGTTCATCACCTTGTTCCAGGCTGCCACAAAATCTTCTGTAAATTTCTTTTCTCCGTCTTTACAGGCGTATACCTCGGCCAATGCCCGTAATTCGGAGTTCGAACCAAAGATCAGATCGACCCGACTGGCGGTCCATAGCGGATTACCGGTGCGTCTGTCTGATCCCTCGAAGATAGATTCGTCGTGAACCGATTTTTTCCAATGCGTGTTGCTATCGAGCAGCGTTACAAAGAAGTCGTTGGTAAGCGTATGAGGTCGTTGGGTTAACACGCCACAGGTCGAACCATCGTAGTTGGCGCCCAACACCCGCATGCCTCCGATCAGCACGGTCATTTCGGGAGCTGTTAGGGTAAGCAGTTGCGCTTTGTCGATCAGCAACTCTTCTGCTGTGGCCTGTTGTCCTTTCTTTTTATAGTTTCTGAATCCGTCGGCCACCGGCTCTAATACGGCAAAGGAGGCTACATCGGTTTGTTCCATAGAAGCATCCATGCGTCCGGGCGTAAAGGGTACGTTAACACTATTTCCGGCAGCCAGTGCTGCTTTTTCTATGGCAGCACAACCTCCTAATACGATCAGATCGGCTAATGATACTTTTTTGTTGTTCTTTTGTTTGGCATTGAAGGCTTGCTGTATCGTTTCAAGTTTCGATAGCACTTCACCGAGTTGGGCCGGATTGTTCACCTGCCAATATCTCTGAGGGGCCAGTCGCAGTCTTGCGCCGTTAGCGCCGCCTCTTTTATCGGAACCTCTAAAGGTAGAGGCCGAAGCCCATGCAGTAGAAACCAGTGCGGCAATGCTGCATCCGCTTTCTAAAAGCTCTTTTTTAAGTGCAGCAATGTCGGTGGCATCGATCAGTTCATGATCTAATACAGGAATGGGATCTTGCCAGATCAATTCTTCTTTTGGCACCTCTGCGCCGAGATAACGGACCCGGGGACCCATATCGCGATGAGTGAGTTTGAACCATGCTCTTGCAAAAGCATCCGCAAATTGATCGGGGTTCTCATAAAAGCGTTTAGAGATCGGGCCATAGAGTGGATCGTAGCGCAAGGCCAGATCGGTGGTCAGCATGATGGGGGCGTGACGTTGGGCAGGGTCGTGTGCATCGGGCACGGTGCCCTCACCAGCATTTCCTTTGGGTTTCCATTGATGCGCTCCGGCAGGACTTTTGGTCAATTCCCACTCATAGCCAAATAGGTTCTCAAAATAATTATTGCTCCATTGAACGGGTGTTGTTGTCCAGGCACCTTCGAGTCCGCTGGTAATGGTATGTTTGCCATGGCCGCTTTCGAACGTATTGTTCCATCCGGTCGATTGCTCCTCGATGCTGGCAGCTGCGGGTTCGGGTCCTACATATTTCGTGGGATCGGCAGCACCATGTGTCTTACCAAAAGTGTGGCCTCCTGCGATCAATGCAACGGTCTCTTCATCATTCATGGCCATTCTTCCAAACGTTTCCCGAATGTCACGCGCCGACGCGATCGGATCGGGGTTACCATTGGGCCCTTCGGGATTTACATAGATGAGTCCCATCTGTACGGCTCCCAGCGGATTTTCCAATTCGCGGTCTCCGCTGTAGCGTTTATCGCCCAGCCATTCTTTTTCGGAGCCCCAATACACATCTTCTTCGGGTTCCCAAACGTCTTCTCGTCCGCCCGCGAATCCGAATGTTTTAAACCCCATCGATTCAAGTGCGCAGTTGCCCGTCAGTATCATCAGATCGGCCCAGGATAATTTTTTTCCATATTTCTGTTTGACAGGCCACAGCAACAAACGAGCCTTATCGAGATTGGCATTGTCAGGCCAGCTATTCAGGGGAGCAAAGCGAAGCGTACCGGATCCCGCACCGCCTCGTCCATCACCAATACGATATGTGCCCGCGCTATGCCAGGCCATTCTAATAAAGAAGGGACCATAGTGGCCATAGTCTGCCGGCCACCAGGGTTGAGAATCGGTCATCAAGGCCATTATATCTTTTTTGACGGCCTTGAGATCGAGGGTGTTGAATTCTTTGGCATAATTAAAGGAAGACCCCATGGGATTAGAGGCTGCGGTATGCTGGCGAAGAATATTCAGTTTTAGTTGATGCGGCCACCAGTCCCTGTTCGACGTGCCGCCACCGGCACTCTTTTTGACGGTACCACCCGAGAAGGGGCATTTGCTTTCGCTATTTACATTGTAAGAAGTGTTGCTGTTGGGTATTTTGTTTTCCATAGTTTGGTGTATTAGACGGGATGCAAAGTTATGGGGGCTTGTTTTTAAAAAAGCGAAAGTGACAAAAATCACCGCTGGCGCGGTGGCTCAGTTTTGGGATTA
>CAZZLP010000172.1:0-3773 GCA_964654705.1 uncultured Chitinophaga sp. | reverse complement strand
TGCTCCAGTCTGCCATCAACATGGGGGCGAAGATAGCAAGATACTTGTATCTTGCATTCGTATGGCCGCCTTGCAATTTCAATTGGAGAAAACAGACCAACAGGGTAGGGCCCGCGTCGGTAGCCTTACCACCGATCATGGACCAATTTCCACACCGGTATTTATGCCCGTGGGCACGGCCGGCACGGTCAAGGCGCTCACGCAGCAACAATTGTTACAAGAGGTCAATGCCCCAATCATTTTGGGCAATACCTATCATCTTTACCTGCGTCCGGGTTTGGAGGTATTGCAGGAGGCCGGCGGTTTGCACCGCTTTATGGGTTGGAACAGAAGCCTGCTTACCGATAGCGGGGGCTATCAGGTATTTTCGCTCTCCGGTACCCGCAAGATCGCCGAAGAAGGGGTTACCTTTCGCTCTCATATCGATGGCAGCACACATTTGTTCACGCCCGAATCGGTCATGGATATTCAGCGCATGATCGGAGCCGATATTATCATGGCCTTTGATGAATGTCCGCCTGCGGATTGCGATCATGCCTACGCAAGAAAATCCATGGAGCTGACCCATCGCTGGCTGGATCGCTGCATAACACGATTTGATCAAACCCCCGACCGCTACGGATACACGCAACATCTTTTTCCTATTGTGCAGGGAGGTATTTTTCGAGACCTGCGGCTGATCTCTTGTGAATATGTTCGCGGCAAAGACGCCGCGGGGTATGCCATAGGTGGATTGAGCGTGGGAGAGCCCGAGGCACAGCTTTATGATATTTGCGGATGGTCGTGCGAGCATTTGCCGGTCGATAAACCTCGTTACCTGATGGGGGTCGGCACGCCTTGGAACCTGTTAGAGTGCATCTCGCTGGGCGTGGATATGTTCGATTGTGTCATGCCTACGCGCAATGGGCGCAATGCCATGTTATTTACCAGCGACGGGGTGGTCAATATCGACAATAAAAAATGGGAGCGCGATTTTTCGCCGCTCGACAGCGGTATCGATGCTATGGTAAGTCAAACCTATTCGAGGGCCTATCTGCGGCACTTGATCAAATCGAAAGAGATACTGGGCTACACGCTGGCCAGTATACACAATCTTTGTTTTTATCAGTGGTTGATGCGAGAGGCCAGGACCCGCATCTTGCAAGGCGATTTTGAGACCTGGAAGACCACTATGGTGGCTCGGCTTCAGCAGCGGTGCTGACCTCTTTGATTTTAACAAGGGCTGTATTTTTTTTCAGCTATTTTTGGCACATGCGCAAAATTGACTGGTACATACTGAAGAAGTTCCTGGTCACTTTTGTTTTCTGTATGTTGCTCTTTACCGTGGTGGCAGTGGCCGTTGACATTAGCGAAAAGACCGATGATTTTGTAAAGTCAGGACTCACCTCTCGCCAGTTGTTCGATCTGTACTACGTGGGCTTTATTCCCCATATCTGGAGCCTGCTTTTTCCGCTTTTCGTTTTTATCGCCGTTATCTTCTTTACCTCAAAAATGGCGACCCAGTCAGCGATTATCGCCATTTTAAGCAGTGGCACACCCTATACCCGCTTGTTGCGGCCATACTGGGTCGGAGGATTGCTGCTGGCCGCTCTTTGGTGGGTAGGTAATCGCTATTGGATTCCCAAGGCCAATATTGTGCGCAGTAATTTTCAGACCAACTATCTTGACCGTAACGATCCCTCCAAGTACGTTTACAATGGAACCTGTGCGGCCTGTTTTTATTTACGTACCGACAGTAACACTTTCGTGGGTATCCGCGATTACGATACACTTTCCCGATCGGCCCGGGGTCTTTTCTTGGAACGAACCAATGGAGACCGTCTGGTCTATAACCTGCGGGCCGAAAGCATCGTTTGGGACGCTCCTTTAAAAAAATGGAAGCTCTATCGTGTCATAGAGCGTCGGCTCGACAGTATGGGCGAACGCATTAGCCGGCACGACACCTTGCTTTATGCGTTGAATGTGCTGCCCGAAGAATTGCGTCGCGACGAATACCTCAAAGATAAACTGACCACCCCCGAACTAACCCGTTTTATTCGGCGCGAGGAGTTACGCGGAACCGAGGGTCTCAATGCCTTGCGGATCGAAAGCTTTCGGCGTACTTCGGGAGCATTTAGTGTATTACTCCTGACCATGATCGGGGTCATCATTGCCACCCGCAAGACCCGCGGCGGGAGTGGCATGCACCTGGCCTTGGGCATCATCATTGCGTCGGTCTTTATTATCTCGGATCGTTTCTCGACGGTTTTTGCCACCAAGGGTAACCTTGCGCCGCTGCTGGCTGCCTGGCTTCCCAACCTGGTATTTTCGATTATCGCCCTCAAAATGTACCGCGACACCCCTAAGTAAAAACTTAATCTCTCAATTTTTGTTATAGGGGCGAGCTTCGCCTAATTTTGCAGCATCTTTCAAAGGGCGTTTTCAAACTATATAGCATATGGGTATCATCAAAGACCGTTTCAAGGCCAAAGCCGATGCATTGAGCGTCGAGATTAAAGATCTGTTAAAAGAGCATGGAAGTAAAGTGATCGGAGAGGTGCAACTGGCGCAGGTCTACCAGGGTATGCGTGGCATAACGGGGCTGGTCACGGAAACCTCCTTGCTCGATGCCCAAGAGGGAATTCGTTTCAGGGGCTATTCCATTCCGGAGTTGCAACAAAAATTACCCAAGGCCCCCGGCGGTCAAGAGCCGCTGCCCGAAGGATTATTTTACCTGATGCTGATCGGCGACCTGCCCAATGAAGACGAGGCCAATCATGTCACCAATATTTTGCAACGTCGAAGCCATGTGCCTTCGCATGTGTTTGAAGCTATCGATGCCTTACCGCTACATACGCACCCCATGACGATGTTCGTGGTCGGCGTAATGGCCTTGCAAACCGAAAGCTATTTTCAAAAACGCTATGCCGAAGGGATCAATAAAAAGGATTACTGGCTGCCCGTTTTCGATGACAGCATCGTGCTGCTCTCGAGGCTGCCTCGCATAGCGGCCTACATTTATCGCCGCAAATACAAGAACAGCGATCATATTCAACCCAATGGTTTATTAGACTGGGCCGGCAATTTCGCCCATATGCTGGGTTATCCCGATGAGAGTTTTCAGGAGTTGATGCGCCTGTATATGACCATCCACGCCGATCACGAGGGAGGAAATGTCTCTGCTCATACGACCCATCTGGTCGGTTCAGCACTTAGCGATCCTTACCTGGCCTATGCCGCCGGTATGAACGGACTGGCCGGCCCCTTGCACGGACTTGCCAATCAAGAGGTGGTCAAGTGGATCTATGAGATGCAGGCCGAGCTTGGCACTTCGTCTCCTTCTAAAGACCAGATCGCCGAGTATGTTCGTAAAACGCTTAGCAGTGGTAAGGTCGTACCCGGCTATGGTCACGCCGTATTGCGTAAGACCGATCCCCGATTTACGGCACAGATGGAATTCGGTAAAAAGCATATGCCCGACGACCCGCTCGTTAATACTGTTTGGAATATTTATGAGGTAGTGCCCCCGATCCTGGGCAGTCTTGGAAAGATCAAAAATCCCTGGCCAAATGTGGATGCACACAGTGGTGCTCTGTTGGTACACTATGGCATGGTCGAGTATGAATTCTATACAGTACTCTTTGCCGTTAGTCGCGCCTTGGGCGTATTGGCTAGTCTTTGCTGGGACCGTGCGCTCGCATTTCCGATCGAAAGGCCTAAGTCAGTTACCACCGATCAGGTAAAACGCTGGTTAGAAGGTAATGACCAGATCTGGGGCGAGTAATTTTTACTAT
>CAZZLP010000171.1:0-3783 GCA_964654705.1 uncultured Chitinophaga sp. | reverse complement strand
GCGCGGTCCTGTACCTTTAAACTATAGAAGCGAACTAACATGACAAGCACGGCCAGTATCAAAAAGATCAAGACCAATAAAATGGCGGTATAGCAATTGGTCTCACTGCATCGAAACAAATTAATAAGACTGGCCACTAGTCCTATCAGGGTAAGCGGGGTAGCCGTAAAATGCCAAAGTGGATCAAAGCGCTTGTGATTACTGTATTGCTGGGTTTGCATAACTAAATTATTGGTGCTGAAAGATACGCTAAATTTGCAAAAACAAATGGAGTGAATACACCCCTGGCCTCTATACTAACGATCGGAGACGAATTGCTCATAGGCCAAACCATCGATACCAACAGCGCCTACATTGCACAACAACTCAATGCCATGGGTATTTGGGTAAGAAAACGCGTGGCCGTAGGAGACAATCGCGATGAGATCGTCTCGGCCCTTCGCGAAGAGAGCCGGCACTCGACCCTGCTGATTATGACCGGTGGTCTGGGGCCTACTGCCGATGACATTACCAAACCGTTGCTCTGTGATTATTTTGGATCGACGCTGGTACGCGACCAGGCTACGCTCGAGCATATTCAATACCTTTTCGAGAAAGTCTACAAAAGACCCGGGGCCATGCTCGAAAGAAATAAAAAGCAAGCCGATGTGCCCGACAACTGTCTGGTATTGCGTAACCCCGTAGGAACGGCCCCCGGAATGTTATTTAAAAAAGAAGGCGTTGTGTACGTAGCACTGCCCGGTGTTCCCCGAGAAATGAAGGAGCTGATGCAAACAGCGGTGCTGCCCTGGCTAGAAAAAAATACTACACGCCCCCGCATTGTACACCGCAACCTGCTTACCTGTGGCATCGGAGAGTCCATGCTGGCAGAACTACTTACCGAATTTGAATCTTCGTTACCCCCGCATATTTCACTGGCCTATCTACCCAATTACGGCATGGTCAAACTGCGACTGACCGCAAAAGCAGAATCTGGTAACCATCTGCAACAAGAAGTCGATACGCTTGCCCGGCAACTCTGTGTGCTTACGAAAGAATACCTGGTAACCGACCAGGAGATTAGCATGGAAGCCCTGATCGGGCAGTTGCTTGTAACGACCAACCGTACTATGGCTACGGCCGAGAGTTGTACCGGCGGACTTATCGCGCACCAGCTAAGCACCGTACCAGGCGCCTCTGCTTACTTTAAAGGTTCGGTCGTTTGCTATAGCAATGACATCAAAGAAAAGGTACTGGGTGTTCAAAAAAACACCTTGGAGCAATACGGGGCGGTCAGCGAAGAAGCAGTAACCGAAATGGTAAAAGGCGTGCTGCGTGTAATGGATGCCGATGTAGCCCTTGCCGTCTCGGGCATTATGGGGCCCGGAGGAGGATCACCAGAAAAGCCGGTAGGCACGGTTTACTTGGCGGTCAGTAATGGCGAGCGAATCCTTACCAAAAGTCTCAAGTTAGGCTTTGACCGCCCTCGCAACACACAACAGACTGCCTTGTTTGCCCTTGATCTGCTGCGAAAGTTGCTGGTCGCTCAATAGTGGCTTTCCGGATGTCAATGAACCTATTTTCCCTTGCGGTCAATGCACCGTCGGATTTGCCTCAAATTACTACCTTTGATTTTTACGATCCTTGCTAAATAACACCGACTATGGCCCTTGTTGATCTGGTTATGCCCAAACTTGGCGAAAGCATTATGGAAGCGACCATCTTAAAATGGCATAAACAACCCGGTGATACCGTCTCGCAAGACGAAACCGTGTTAGAGATCGCTACCGACAAAGTAGATAGCGAAGTGCCCAGCACGGCGGCCGGCGTTATAGATCAACTACTTTTTAAGGTCAATGATGTAGTACCCATCGGCACGGTCATTGCCAAGATCAGAACCGGATCGGCCGAGACCGTTCCGACTATTCCTTTGGCCACGACCCCCGTTGTGGCCAGCCCTGCTGTACCGGAATCTAAGGCAGTGGTAACAAGGGCTGCCGCCGTTCCAGTTACGGGAGGTACCGGACGTTTTTATTCGCCCTTGGTCCTTAACATCGCCACCAGCGAAGGCATTGCCTTAACCGAACTCGAGACCATTGTGGGTACGGGCAACGAAGGGAGGGTCACCAAAAAAGATATTCTCGAATACGTGGCCCTTCGCCAACAACAAGTCGGAGATGCTTCGCCAGTGGCCATAACCGCTCAGACATCGATCAAACAAGATTTAATGACTCAGTTGGCCAAGATAGAACCCGCTTCGTCGGGGCCTGCTTCGGTAAGCTACAGCGGCAACGTGGAGATCATCGAAATGGACCGTATGCGCAAATTGATCGCAGAGCATATGGTGCGCAGCAAACAGACCAGCCCGCATGTGACCAGTTTTACCGAGGCCGATGTGACCAATCTGGTGCTTTGGAGAGAGCGTGTAAAAAAAGAATTCGAAAAAAGAGAGGCCACCAAGATTACCTATACCCCGCTTTTTATTGAGGCCATCGTACGATGCATTAAAAAATTTCCACTCATCAACGCTTCGCTCGACGGCACCAACATTATCGTAAAAAAAGATATCAATATCGGAATGGCAACGGCCCTTCCCTCCGGCAACCTTATTGTGCCCGTTATCAAAAATGCGGACCAATACAACATGGTAGGGTTAGCCAAACAAGTCAACCAATTGGCCGATGCAGCCCGTCATGGTAAACTAAAGGCCGATGATACCGCGGGAGGCACTTTTACCCTTACCAATGTGGGAACCTTTGGATCGTTGATGGGTACACCCATCATCAATCAACCGCAGGTAGCGATTTTGGCCGTGGGCGCCATCAAAAAACGGCCGGTGGTCGTAGAGACCCCGGCAGGAGATTCCATTGCCATCAGACACATGATGTACCTGAGCATGAGTTATGATCACCGTATTGTAGATGGAAGTCTGGGCGCCACCTTTCTTACGGCCGTAGCCAAAGAACTCGAAAGTTTCGATCCCGAAAGACAACTCTGACCCCTCTTCTTATTGTTGTAGAGCCTCATCGAGCCCCCCATCTTTTCCTTTGTGGAGCGCGGGAACGCCCTCGGTCAACCAGCGGGCCGGCCTTTCTCCTTTAAGTAACCAATCGAAGAATTGTTGTTGTCGAACAGAGATGTCCTTTTGATTTTTTCTTTCTCGTAAGTTATGCGCCTCGCCGTTGTAGTTGAGCATCCACACTTGCTTGCCGAGTCTGCGCAAGCCTGTAAATAATTCGATACCCTGGTACCAGGGTACGGCACCGTCGGCATCGTTGGCCATAATGACCAATGGGGTTTTGACCTTGGGTAAATGAAAGAGCGGTGAATTCTCTATATAAAGATCTCTTCTCTCCCAAAGCGTAGCGCCGATCCGGCTTTGCGATACTTCGTACTGAAATTGACGATTGATACCACTCTCCCAGCGAATACCGCCATAAGCGCTGGTCATATTGGCAACGGGAGCACCTGCCCAGGCTGCTTTGAACAGCGTGGTCATGGTCACCAATTGAGCTACCTGAATACCTCCCCAGCTTTGGCCCTGTATACCCATATTCTTGGCATCGATATAAGGTAGTTTGGCCAAGCTGTTGGCAGCGCTTACTACATAGTTGTAACAACTTTTGGCAGGATAACCGCGCGTGTAGATGATGTCGGGAGAGACAACGATATAGCCACGGCTTACATAAAAAGAAATATTTAACCGACTGCCCGTAGGGGTGGGCGGAATATAGTTATGTAGCGTTTCGGTGTGAGTCTCATAGAAATAAAACAGGACGGATATTTTTTTGCAGGATCAAAATC
>CAZZLP010000170.1:0-3805 GCA_964654705.1 uncultured Chitinophaga sp. | reverse complement strand
GACTCGGATACACAGTAAAGACGAATTCAACGTAAATGATCACATGACAAACAAAAATAAGTGTTTTAAACCACAAACGTCACGGCCCAGGGCAAGCGTTGCTCTACGAACTCTTTACTCCCTTTGGGTTTTCCAGCGGACAGCTGGGCGAGATTAAAAAATTACTCCTGGCCCGAACAGGCGCACAAGTACCGGCAGCAGCTGCACCTTACCGGCTGGTTCGGCACAGAAATTTTTTGTTGCTGACAACGACCTCTTCGGTGAGCGCTGAAGAACAGCTGATCGATCTTTCGTTGGCAAGCATAACTTTTGAGGCCGGAAGGTTAGATCTCTCCGAATTTTTGTATAACGGACAAACGCCTTCGGCCGATGCTGCCATAGCCTGGCTCGATGCCCGCTGTGTAAGAGGGCCACTTTTGCTTCGCCGGTGGAAAGAAGGAGATTATTTTTACCCGCTCGGTATGCGCAAGAAAAAAAAATTGGCTAGGTTCTTTATCGATCAAAAACGTTCAGTTGTCGAAAAAGAAAATACTTGGGTTATTGAAGCTGCCGGCAAGATCGTTTGGGTGGTGGGTATGCGGATCGATGACCGCGCTAAGATCACGGCAAAGACCAAGCAAGTATTGGCCATTACGTTTACTGCGACAACATAAAAATTGTTACGATCGTCTGTTAAAATTCGCCGCTCACTTTGATCAAAAATTGCTCCAACGGCTGATAGGGCGTATGCAGCTGGCCGGCTAATAAACAGGTCAGCGCCACCCCTGCAATGGCTCCGCTAATATGTGCACTGTGGTTGATCTGGTCACTGCCTCTTTTTCCCAACCATGCCGATACCATCAAATAAAGAGGGCCAAAAATATAACCGGGAATAATCGGAGGTATCAAAAAGAATCCCATCTTGGCCGTCGGGTTAAATAAGATGCCCACGAACACAATGGCGCTAACAGCGCCTGAAGCACCCAGGCTTCGGTAACGATGATTGTTTAGATGCTGAACGTAAGTGGGCAGTAGCGATAACGGAAGTGCTAATGTATATAGTAGCAAGTAGAATAATTTTCCATTCGACTCAAAAAGCACTTGACTCTGAAAGGCGGGCTCTACGATCTGCCCGAACAAATAGAGCGAAAGCATATTGAACAGCAAGTGCTCCCAATCGGCATGGATGATCCCGCAGGTAAAAAAGCGATACCATTGTCCTTTTCGGGTAATGGCCACCGGGTCAAAGATCAGCTGGTCGATCATGCTTTTTCTTCCAAAGGCCGATATCGACACCAATGCTGTAAACAGGATGATGACCAGGGTACTACTCATCATGGTAAAAAGGGTAGGTTAGGGATGATGGTATTTTTCGTTTCGTAAAATGGTGGCGGCCCGGTACAGTTGTTCTGCCAAAATAAGCCTGACCAGTTGATGCGGAAAGACCAGTGTAGACAAACTCCAGCAAAAATTAGCACGTTTCTTTATTGTTTCGTCTACCCCAAAAGCCCCGCCAATTAAAAAGATAATCCTTTTGGTGCTCTCATTGGCCCTATTCTGTAAAAAAGCGGCAAGTCCTTCTGAGCTGAGTGATTTTCCTTTTTCGTCTAGCAATACGAGGTAATCGTCTTTTTCGAGCCATTCCAAGATCAGTTCGGCCTCTTTACGACGCAGATCCATTTCAGAAAGCATGCCGGTCGACTTAGGAACAGGAAGCAGCGTCCATTCGGTCTTAAAGTAGTGACGAAGCCTTGTGGTGAATTGTTCGACCCCTTCTTTGATGTAACTGTCATGCACCTTCCCTATCGACCAACAGGCTAATTTCATAGCTTAAAAGTAGAGAATATCCTTAACTTTCCGCTATGATAAAAAAGTCGTCTCTTCTTGTTGTCGGCTTGTTGCTGCTTAACGGCCTCTTTGCACAGCGTCGTTCACTGCCTATTGGTGTTTTTGATTCCGGTACCGGTGGTCTTACCGTACTGGAAGCCATGCTGACCCTCGATGCATTTCATAACAGCGACGGAAAGCCCGGTGCCGATGGTATTCCTGATTTTTCGCAAGAGCGCTTTCAATACCTGGCCGATCAGGCCAATATGCCCTATGGTAACTATGCCGCTGCCGGTAAAACCGCATTGCTCAAAGAGCATGTGCTCAAGAATATGTCTTTTCTACTGGGCACCACAGCCGCTCGCTTGCAAGGACAAACCTTTGTTTCGCTTTCGAAAGAACCTGTCAAGATGCTCGTGATCGCATGCAACACTGCCACTGCCTATGCCATCAACGACATCAGACAATACACGGCCGGTCTGCCCGATGGAGGCGTACCGGTGGTGGGTGTCATCAATGCCGGTTCGCTGGCTGCTATTCGCTATTTGAAAAAGAACCGCGGAACCGTGGGTGTCTTTGCAACGGCCGGTACCGTTGCCTCCAATGGATATCCGCTGGTCTTGCAGGCCATGGCCGATTCGCTAAAAATGGGAATGCTTTCGATCGTTAGCCAGGGCGGCTATGGTTTGGCCGAAAGTATTGATCGTGACTGGAGTTTTGTGGCAGACCAAGCGCAGGCTACCCGTTCTGCTTACAAAGGTCCTTCGTTGCATCATCCCACTTATCCGATCGACAGCAGCCTTTTGGAAATCTATGGATTTTTAAAAAGTGGTAACAGTTTGCTTTGCGAATATGATGAAAAGGGGCGTTGCGTAGAGATGCAGCTCAATGATCCTGTTAATTACGTCCGCTATCACTTGGTCTCTTTGCTAGAAAAAATGCGCGCCCAAGACATCCGTCAGCCCCTTAATACCCTCATATTGGGTTGCACGCATTATCCATACATGCGCGATACGATTGCTTCTGTGTTAAACGAGCTTTATTCTTACAGCGATGCGAATGGATATCGCTATCGCTCCGTATTGGCTGCTCAGGTAGAGTTGATCGATCCTGCCATTGAGACTGCTAAAGAGGCCTATCTGGCACTACGATCTCACACGCTGGGCTTTTCGGGGGCCGATACCCGTGCCGGAAAGGTGTCCAAACCCGATGACACCTTTTTTATTAGCGTACCCAATACGCAACTACCCGAGGTGCAGTTACAAGAAGATGGATGGTTTACCAACACCTATAAATACGGACGCAATGCGGGTGAGAATAAATCGTATGTGCAGTTCGTTCCTTTTGATACTCGCAATATTGCGGCTGCCACCTATGAAAGGTTTAGAAAGCTATTGCCTTCGGTCTATTCCAGATTAAACGCAGTCAGGTAAGAGTAGGGGAAAACAAAAAACACATGGTGGCCCGGTCATGTTACTCAGCCACGGCAACACCACGAAACTGGATCTGCTTGCTATAGCCCCCCTTAAAGACGATCTCTGCTTGTTTAGTAAACTCCCCTCTGGCGCTGCCATTGAACCCCAGCGTTACCAGAGCGGTCTTTCCCGGTAAAATAAGTTCATGGCTTCGGTACTTTGGTGTCGTGCAGCCACAGCTCACTTTTACATCGGCGATCTCGAGGGTGTCCACGACAGAGATGTTTTTTACAGTAACGATGAACTCCACATTTTTTCCGGTTACGATCGTGCCCATGTCATAGGTGGCATTGGTAAATACCGCCAACGAGTCGATGGTTTTTTTATCGGTAGCTTTCTCTGTTTGCGCCAAGCCGTATTGCAACGAAAAAGCCATGATTAGTATAAGGGCGATCCTTTTATTCATTGTCATGTGGAATACGCCAAATTAATTTTTTTCTCTGAATTTTATTCTTTTATTTAGTATGGTAAATTAATTGCTATGATACGTCGTACACTGTTTTCTTACGCTTTTTTCGCAGTGG
>CAZZLP010000169.1:0-3805 GCA_964654705.1 uncultured Chitinophaga sp. | reverse complement strand
CGAGCATATTACGAAACAGTTTTTCTAACGCAACATGCACCGCCGATCCAAACTCGGTCGACTCATTTTTAGGAGAAGGAATTTTGACCAGTGTACGGTAGTAGAACTCAAGCGGGCATTTCAGGTAATTATTAAGCGCCGTAACATTCATCACAAACTTTTCGATCAAGGGTCCCGTAATGTCATCTTCGAGGGGTGCAATGACCGGTATGGTAGCAGGCAAAAGTCCAAGTATTTCAAAGGCCTCGAGCGTGGCGGGGTCTATCGTTATTTTTTCGATGGGTAATTGTTGCTGTTCGACAATCTCTACCACAAACTGAGAGGGCTCCAAGGGCTTTCCGGTCATAGAGGCACGACTGTAACTGATAAAGAGATATTCCTCTGCGCGGGTCATTGCCACATAGAAGAGACGACGTAATTCTTCGAGCGATGACCCTCCGGTACTCTGTCCCGTCAGCGTATCAGGAAAACTATATCCGCTCGAGGGCTTTCTCTTTTTTTCCCATGTGCCAGCCTGAGCGCCGGCTACAAATACATATTGAAATTCCAATCCTTTCGAACCATGGGTGGTCAACAGATTCACTCCTTTGTCGACACCGCTTACTTGCACGAATGGCAAGGCGATGTTCTCTTTTTTCATCAGGGCAATCAGCGTGACCAGTCCTTCGAGGTCGAGGTCAGGTTTTCGGTGCGTTTCTTCTTTTACAAAATCAAAAAATGCGGTCAGTGCCTTAAGGTCTTCATACTGCTGGGGCCCTCGCATGCAATGGGCGAGCAAGCCGGTGTCGTGTATCAGTGACTGGACCAGCTGCTGCAGTGTTACATTAGAAACGGCTCCGATAAGTCGCTCCAGCAACCTGCCGGTCTTCTCAAAGGGAGTTTGTTCGGTATCCGTAAACAGATCTATCGGTACGGCACCAATCTTTTCTTGCAGGGCTACCCGCAGTGAGGCTTGCAGGTCGTTCGATCGTCGGGAGGCTACCGACAGCGCTAATTTGGTGATCTCAATGGGCGCAATGCCGAACCAATCGAAGTGTAAGAGTTCGAAAAGCATCTCATCGCCGCTGGAGGGCACATCATGTTCACTGGCCAGGTAGTCGAGCAGTAGACAGATCTTTTTGATCAGGGATAACTGAAGAAGGTCCCCGTTTTTTTTACTGTATACCGGAATACCGCGCAGCTGTAAATACCGGGTCAGCTCTTCTCCGTATTTATGTTCTTTATAGAGTACCGCGATCTTTGATGCGGGTATGTTCGCTTCTATGCACTTCTCTATTGCTTGCACGATCCCGATCATCTCTTCGCGCGGGTTATTATACTCTCTGCAAACAGGAAGATGTGTTTGTACTTGTCGTGCAGGAAGGGCTGCGGTCAATGCTTTACTAAGTCCGGGTAGGTGATTGACCAATCGTTCCCGGTTCTGCTCTATTAGTGACCCCGCCGCTTGTAAGATGGGTTGATTGGAGCGGTAGTTTTGCGAGAGTAGTACCGTTTTCAATGATTGACGATAGCGGTCGGCGAGCGCTGTCATATTATCGATGTTGGCTCCCTGAAAACGATAGATGCTCTGGTCGTCATCACCGACCACAAAAAGATTGGGTTCTTCCCAGTAATCAGCCAGCAGTTCGACCAATTTATTCTGCGAACCGCTGCTGTCTTGATATTCGTCGATCAAAATATAGGTGTAGCGCTCTTGGTAGGCCGCCAGTAAGGCAGGGTGGTTGGCAAAAGCCGATAGCACCCAGTTGATCATATCGTCAAAGTCATAGCGATTCTTTTTTTGCATCAATTGCTGAAAGGGTTCGAATTCTGCCACGGCAGCGCGCAATCGGAGCATCTTTTCTTTTTCCAGTTCGAGTTTTTCGGTCAGCAGTTCTCCCTTTTTGTGGTATTTGCCACTGCGTTTGGCAATGTATTCTTCGCGGTCGGGTAACGACGCGATGTAGGCGTCGATCTTTTCGAGTAAATATGCCGGGGTCCAGCTCTCGCGCTTCATAAGACTAAATAACTCCTGAAGCCCCTTGATCTCGAAGTATACATCACCGCGATAGCGCTTTAGCGGGTGGTTTTTTGGAAAATGGTCAATTAATTCTTTCAGTAATTGAATACGCTCCAGATCAGATATGGGGTCCAGACTGCTTTTTTCGAAGTAGACCAGGTTGTCTTGAATAACATCATTGCAAAAAGAGTGAAACGTTCCGATCGTTACCCGGTAGGCAGCGGCACCGATAAATTGCTGAAGCCGCTTTCGCATGGCCACCACACCGGCATCGGTGTACGTGAGGCAAAGAACCTGTTCCGGCTGGGTATCGGTATCGAGCAATATTTTACCAATCCGGCTGGCAAGAATTTGGGTCTTGCCCGTACCGGGCCCGGCAATGACCATCACGGGCCCTTCGAGAGCATCCACCGCCCTTTTTTGCTCGGGATTAAGCTGTTCGTATGCAGCCCAAAATATTTTCTCTTGATTTTCTCTGGTAGTTGACATGCCGGCGAACTTTTTGGACACTGATAGGTTATTGACGAAATTAACTTATTCAATTTTATGGGTGCTTATTCTTTACAGACTACGCAACGTATTCCGGTTTCGCTCCAAGAGGCCTGGAATTTTTTCTCCAGTCCGGCCAATTTGCAACGCATCACACCTGCGCACATGGGGTTCAGGATCATTTCCCGCTTCCATGGCGAAAAAATGTATCCCGGCCAGATCATCGAATACACCGTCAAGCCCTTGCTGGGTATTCCGCTTTATTGGATGACAGAGATCACGCATGTAAAGGAGGGGTCTTATTTTGTCGACGAGCAGCGGTTTGGTCCGTATGCGCTTTGGCATCACCAGCATCATTTTTCGGAGATCGAAGGAGGTGTAGAAATGACCGATATCGTTCATTATAAAATTCCATTGGGTCCACTGGGTCAGCTGGCCAATAGCCTGTTCGTGGCCGCCCAGCTTCGCCAGATCTTCGATTACCGCTACAAAAAGGTAGAGGAGCTCTTTGGTGCGTGGAAATCCTGATCGTTACTGCGAGTAGATATTCTTATTGGTTATCTTAATCAAAGAGGTGATATTATTTACATCGAGCTTGCGAAAGATATTGTAACGATGTACCTCTACTGTGCGTTTAGAGATGAATAATTTCTCTGCGATCTCTTTCGAAGAATGTCCGTCTTTGATCATGTTGACGATCTCCAGTTCTCGTTTGGTCAGTTGATTGATCTTAAAGGCCGGGTCTCCGTCTTCTTCGCTAATCACCTGGTTGGTGATGTAGTCCTTGACGTCTTTACAGATAAAACGCTGCCCGTTGTACACGGCTAACACGGCCTGACTCATCTCTTCGAACGAAGAGGTCTTAGAAACATACCCGCTCGCTCCATTGATAAGCATTTGCTTTATCAATAAGATATTGGTGTGCATCGAAACGCCCAGTATCTTGGTGGCGGGGTATTTTTCCTTGATCATTTTGGTAAGTTCGATCCCGGACATGCCCGGAAGGGTAATGTCCATCAACACCACCTGGGGCAATGTTTCTTTGATCGATTCAAAGGCTGTTTCACCATCGAGACCGGAGCCCACTACTTCGAAGTGGGGATCCGCATTTAACAAGGCAGCCCACATATCGATCATCATTCGGTGGTCATCCACTAAAAAGAGTCTAATTTTTTTCATGCGTAGGATAAGCAAAGGGTTTAGGTAAATACTACTATCTTCGATAGCAATAATTACACAATTTAACTAAATTTGCCGAAATAATCTATTATATCAAAAAATATTGTTTAAAATACTGATAGTCAGTATATTTATAAA
>CAZZLP010000168.1:0-3808 GCA_964654705.1 uncultured Chitinophaga sp. | reverse complement strand
AGTGCTAACGGCCGGACCCCTTTTTGTAATGTGGATGGGAGAAAAGATCACCGATAAAGGTCTTGGAAACGGAACCTCATTGATCATCATGGTCGGTATCCTGGCCCGGTTGCCCCAGTCGTTTTTACAAGAATTGAGTGCCAAATCGGTGCGTAATGGCCAGATATTGGTCTTTATTGTAGAGATGGCCGTTCTGGTAGCGATCATCATGGGATGTATCTTGTTGGTGCAGGGTGTTCGTAAAGTGCCTGTCAACTATGCTAAGCAGATCGTAGGCAGTCGCCAGTTTGGTGGAGCCCGTCAGTTCTTGCCGCTCAAGGTTAACAGTGCCGGTGTAATGCCCATCATCTTCGCACAGGCCATTATTTTTATTCCTACCATCTTTGCCAATTATAACACGCAAAGCAATGCCTTTTTGCAGGCCATTACCGACCAGAGCAATATCTGGTACATGATCATTTATTCTGTGGTCGTTATCGGATTTACCTTTCTCTACACTGCGCTTATCTTTAACCCCAAGCAGATCGCTGATAACTTAAAACAGAATAACGGCTTTGTGCCCGGCGTAAAACCCGGACAGCCTACTGCCGATTATATCGGTGCCATAATGGACCGGATTACTTTTCCAGGCGCCATTTTGCTCGCGCTCGTGGGTATTTTGCCCGGTATCGCCGAGCGGTTGGGAGTTACGCAACAGTTCTCTACTTTCTTTGGTGGTACGTCACTGTTGATCATGGTCGGTGTTATACTGGACACCCTTCAGCAAATCGAGACCCAGTTGCTAATGCGTCAGTACGACGGACTCATGAAGAGTGGAAGAATTCAAGGCCGTCAAACATCGGCTCCTGTAGATATGTAAAATATTGTTTTGTGAATAGAGAAGCCCGGTCGGTCAAACGGCCGGGTTTTGTTTTTTTAAAGGATATTTGCAGCCATGATCATCAAGTCAGCCACGGAGATCGAGCAAATGCGCCAGTCGGCCTTGTTGGTCAGTCGTGCCCTGACAGAAGTGGCCAGTGTGCTTCGCCCGGGCATTACTACGCTATGGCTGGACCAGCATATCGGAGAATTTATCAGAGACTACGGGGCCGTTCCTTCTTTTTTAAACTACCACGGGTATCCTTATAACTCTTGTTTGTCGGTCAATGACGTGGTGGTACACGGCTTTCCGACCAAGACCGAATTGAAAGAAGGGGATATCATCTCTGTCGATATCGGTGTTCTTTATCAGGGATGGCATGGCGATCACGCGTATTGTTTTGCCATTGGCGATCCGGGCCCGGAGGTGATGCAGCTGATCAAGGTGACCAAAGAATCGTTATACTTGGGTATAGAAAAAGCCGTGGCTGGCAATCGAGTCGGCGATATTTCGTTTGCCATACAGTCGCACACCGAAAAAAAATATGGTTACGGCGTGGTCAGGGAGTTGGTCGGTCACGGACTCGGCAGGGACCTGCACGAAGACCCACAGGTGCCCAACTATGGTAAAAGAGGAACCGGCCCCAAATTGAAAGAGGGAGTCGTACTGGCCATTGAACCTATGATCAATCTGGGAAAGAAAGAAGTGTACACGGCCTCGGATGGCTGGACGGTCCGTACCAAAGACGGAAAACCCTCGGTGCATTTTGAGCATGATGTCTGCGTACAAAAAGATCGTGCCGATGTCTTGTCTGATTACAAAGAGATCGAGGCGGCCGAAAGAGCCAATACCCATCTGTATGGTAGCTAACCCTGCCGTATTAACTGTTGCGCATGCATAAGCCCGCCACACAAACACTGGTCGTGATCGGGGGAGGGGCCGCTGGAGTTTTCTGTGCGGTCAATGCGGCAAGGCTCGCTCCTTCATTGCGGGTGATCTTACTCGAGAAATCGAACAAATTATTAGCCAAGGTCAAGATAAGCGGTGGAGGCCGCTGCAATGTAACGCATGCTTGTTTCGATCGACAAGCGCTGCCTGCCTATTACCCACGCGGTATGCAATTCGTTAAACGCTACCTGCATTTTTTTTTTACTACCGATACCATCGATTGGTTCGAAAGCCGAAAGGTGATACTAAAGACCGAGCCGGATGGTCGGATGTTTCCTGAAACGGATAGTTCGCAGACCATCATCGATGCGCTATTGCAAGAGGCCGGTACCCACCGGGTCTCCATTCGTTTGCAGACCGGAGTGCACCGTATCGAAACGGACGCATCATCGCAATCACAGGCCTTGATTGTACATACGCAGCAGGGGGAATCAATCGTTGCTGATTTCTGTTGTATCGCCTGCGGCGGATATTCGCAGCCGGCGCAGTTTAATTGGATAAGGGCACTGGGTCATACCATCGAAGATCCGGTCCCTTCGCTTTTTACGTTCAATGCACCCCAGCATCCGCTGGTGTCGTTGCAAGGAGTTTCCGTGTCGGGTGTCAGTGTAAAGATCAGCGGCACTAAGCTGGCACAGGCTGGCCCCGTGCTAATTACCCATTGGGGGTTGAGTGGTCCGGCCGTATTAAAGTTGAGTGCTTATGGGGCAAGAGAGTTGGCAGCGCGACATTACTCATTCGATATTCAGCTGAACTGGGTAGCCGAAGGGGAACATAATGCTACCACGCTAGCCGCTATTTTTTATGAACAGCGACGGTTGCATCCCACTCAACAGGTTCGTAATGGAAAATTGCAGAGAATACCCCAACGTCTTTGGGATTTCTTTTTAGAGCAATCGGGTATTGCGGCCGATCGAAGGTGGACCGATCTGTCTCGTCGCGAAGAGAATCAACTTATCCGGCTGCTGACCGACATGCAAATTCATATAGAAGGAAAGACCACTTTTAAAGAAGAGTTCGCGACGGCTGGCGGGGTTGCGGTATCGGAGATTGATCCGGGCACCATGCGGAGCAAGAAGGTTTCGCATCTTTATTTTGCGGGAGAGACCATGAATGTGGATGGCATTACCGGTGGTTTTAATTTTCAGCATGCCTGGAGTAGTGGCATGCTGGCGGCCCGCGCCATTGCTGCAGCCCATCAGAAGGCTCTTACCCCCGATCGAACTGAGGCTTGATCCGCACCCGACACCAGGCGCAAAAAGGCGCTACGATTGCAATAGCAAGTGCTGCGTAGAAAGAATGCATGGCCCAACCCAGCAGCGTACTCATCAACAATAAATAGACAGGATACAATAGCAAAAGTAAGCTGCTGACCACCGAGTCGTAGTGAACGGTCTTTCCGAAATAGTGCAAGGCGATCTTTCGAATAAGAAAATAAAGTGGCCAATGAAGGAGACGGCTAGCCAATGCAGGCAACCACCAAACGATCTTTTCGAACCACGCAACTCGAACGCCTAACTTTTCTTGTAAGGACACTTTATCGTTTTTGTCGATCTCATAGACCAGAGGCTGCAGTCGTTGTAGCAAGAGTTGATTAAAAGCATTGAGTCGTTGCCCGTCGGAGTTGCCGGTCGACAGGTCTTGGGCACGGATCGGTTCTCCGATGTTGATGTCGACATTTTTTCCAAAATTTCGAAACGAACTGTAGTTGAGACCCACGGGTAATACGACCAGTGGAATACCAGCCTCCCAACTTTGTACCGCCAAACGGGCCGTTCCTTTTTTGAGCGGACGCAAGTGCCATTCATTGACACAAAGTGCCTCGCTATAGATGGTCACGATCTGTTTTTGACGAAACAGCTCGACACAGGCATCGAAGGTTTGATAGTTGATGCTCAGGTTGGCATTTCCTTCGCTGCTCCGATAGACGGGCAATATGTTCAATTTGCGCAACAAACGGGCAATGGTCTTATTGCCAAAGGCATCTCCGCGGGCCAGCGC
>CAZZLP010000167.1:0-3809 GCA_964654705.1 uncultured Chitinophaga sp. | reverse complement strand
GTTTACCGGCACCAAAGTACTCAAGAATTATGATCTGGCCACGTTGGCCCGCTATATTGACTGGGGACCCTTCTTTATTGCCTGGGAAATGCCCGGTCGCTATCCGGCCGTACTCTCCGACCCGATCTTTGGGCAAGAGGCCACCCGCCTGTTCAATGACGCCCAGGCGCTGATCAAAAAGATCATAGCAGAAAATTGGTTTCAGGCCGATGGCGTGATCGGTTTTTGGCCCGCCTTCAGCAACAATGCCGACACTATTACCCTGCAAACAGAGAAGGGGGAGGTCAAGATCGAATCACTGCGCCAACAATTAAAAAAAGCCGTTGGTCAACCGAATTTTTCATTGG
Organism: uncultured Chitinophaga sp.; assembly: GCA_964654705.1. Lineage (GTDB taxonomy): Bacteria > Bacteroidota > Bacteroidia > Chitinophagales > Chitinophagaceae > JJ008. Next base: position 3,462 of record CAZZLP010000167.1, on the reverse strand, counting down.
CCGATTTTATTTGCCCGGCCGAGCTCGGTACCGATTACATGGGATCGTTCGCCGTTACCATTCACGGGGCAAAGAAATATATCGATCGCTATGCGGCCGAACAAGACGAATACAATAAGATCTTGGTACAAATTCTGGCCGATCGTTTTGTGGAGGCCTTTGCGGAATGTTTGCACGAACAAGTAAGAAAGGAATACTGGGGCTATGCCAAAGATGAATCCCTGAGCAACGAAGAGCTGATCGTTGAAAAATATCAGGGTATACGTCCGGCACCGGGTTATCCGGCTTGTCCCGACCATACCGAAAAGCTAAAGCTTTTTTCGCTGCTGCAAGCCACCGAAACCATTGGCATTACCCTTACCGAAAGCCTGGCTATGAACCCGCCAGCCTCGGTCTGTGGCTGGTACTTTGCGCATCCGGGCAGCCATTACTTTGGATTGGGAAAGATCGATCGAGACCAATTGAAAGATTATGCCGATCGCAAAGGCATGAGCCTCGAAGAGGCAGAGAAATGGCTACGCCCTGTACTGGAATTATAAAAAATAGCAGATACAGCCCCGTCTACAAGATCCCTCTGCCGACAAGTTCTTCTCGTAAGGCCGCAGCCGTGGTAAAATGGATACCGGCCATCCCTAAGGCCTCGCCCGCTCTGACGTTACGCAAATTATCGTCAATGAACAAGGCTTGTGCCGGATTGATCTGGAATCGATCGAACAAGATTTGATAAAACGCAGAAAAAGGCTTTCGGGTACCCTCCTCTCCGCTTACCAATCGGCCATCGAACCAATGCAAGAACTCAAATCGCTGCAAGGCGATCGGAAAATTCTCGGCACTCCAATTAGTAAGGGCATAAAAGCGATATTGTTGACGCAAGCGAAGTTGTTCGAACAAGGCCACTGTGTCGGAAAGCGGTCCGCGCAACATGTCGGTCCAGCGCCCGTAAAAATCAAGGATGGGCTGCCGCCAGCGTGGATCAGGAAATTCAGTTAATTTCTCTTCGGTTGCCTGTTGCAGGGAGTATCCGGCATCTTGTCTTTCGTTCCAATCACTGGTGCAGATATGCTCGAAAAAATAATCACGATCGGCCAGATCCGCAAAGTAGTGTTCATCGTATACGTACAGTGGACTCCAATCGACCAGTACCCCGCCAAGGTCCCAGATGATGGCATTAGTGGCCATTAGTTATGATTGTATTTGAGCTTTAAGACGATCATCAGGGTGGTCATGAGCAGCATAACGGCATTGGTAATAATGATGACCGGATCGGCACGCAGTATACCAAAGGCCAACCACAGTATCTGATTGCTAAGGGCGATCACGAACATGGCCAGTGAGACGTCTTTGGCCGACCTAGTCTTCCAGGTCTTGATGACCTGTGGCAAAAAAGTAAATGCCGTAATGAGCCCTGCCGCATAGCCCAAAATATCTACCCCGGTTAGTTGCATAACAAAGATTTAAAAAGCAAACATAGTTGAAATCCGGCTTATCGCTTTTCAAATAACCACCATCTTCGCTGCCGGGGTTTTACCTTATAGTTGCTTCGAATATACTTCTGTATGTGGGCCATAGCTTCGTCTACGCTGTCGGTAAACAAGAGCAGCTTCAGGTCTTCGGCAGATATGGTCTTTTCTTCGAGCATTTTATCGATAGTATCCATGAGCGGCCGATAGAACGACTTGCCAAATAAAATGATCGGGAATTGAGAGATCGTATTGGTCTGCACCAGCGTAAGCGTCTCAAAGAGCTCGTCCATGGTACCAAAACCTCCGGGCATGATAATAAAGGCATAGGAATACTTTACCAACAACACCTTGCGTACAAAAAAGTGCTCAAAGGTGACCGAATAATGGAGATAGGGATTTTCTTTTTGCTCAAAAGGCAATACAATGTTGCACCCTACCGACTGGCCGTTATGCTCGTAGGCACCTCGGTTGGCGGCTTCCATAATGCCGGGACCTCCTCCGGTCAGTGTGGTCATGCCCAGTGCGGCAATACGCTTACCGAACTCCCGGGCCTGTCGATAATACGGATGCTCTTCGGTAAAACGAGCCGATCCGAAAACCGTAATACAGGGCCCTGCAAAGTGAAGCGTTCTAAATCCTTTTATAAATTGCTTAAAGACCCTCCAGGCAAATAATAATTCGTAGCCCCTGCTTTTGGGTCCTTCGAGATAGACGGGTTGCACAGCGGGGATCAGTCTGCCGTTAGCCTCTGCTGCATAAGAGGTACTCATGATAATCTTATTTAAGATGTTTATAGCGTAAATTGCTTCACTGCCGAAAAGGGGATCAACAAAATTCCGACTTTTACGGCAAGTTTTCCATGCGAATTATCTCTTATAATGTAAACGGATTACGGGCAGCCATCAAAAAAGGCTTTTGGGAATGGCTGGCCACCGACCCGGCCGATATAATTTGTCTGCAAGAGACCAAGGCCCGAGCCGAAGACGTAGACCTGTCTCCCTTGCACCGACTGGGCTATTCGGACTATTGGTTCAGTGCCGAAAAAAAGGGTTATAGCGGGGTGGCCGTGTTTACCAAGATCAAACCCGACCGGGTAGAGCTGGGTAATGGACATGGCCCCAGCGATCAGGAAGGCAGGGTAATTCAATTGGATTTTGGCAAAAGGCGACTGATCAATGCCTATTTTCCGAGCGGCACCTCGGGCGAAGAAAGACAAGCCTTTAAATACGAATGGCTGGAGGAGTGTTTACGCTGGTTAAAGAAATTACAGAAAAAACATGCGCAGTTAATTCTTTGCGGCGATTACAATATTGCGCATACCGAGTTGGACATTCACGACCCCAAAGGCAATAAGAATTCTTCGGGCTTTCAGCCGGCCGAAAGAGAATGGATGACCACTTTTTTTAAGAGCGGATGGATCGATACCTTTCGTGTCTTTCACCCCGAGCCGCATCGCTATAGCTGGTGGAGCCAGCGATTCCCGTCGGTACGACTGCAAAACAAGGGATGGCGCATCGATTATATCAACGTCACTACATCGCTGTCGGACCAGCTTGCCGATGCCGATATTTTACACGACGTAAAGCATTCCGACCACTGTCCTGTGTATGTACGTTTAAAAAATTAAGGGCCATGTATATCTACAATGTGACCATCAAAGTGGCACACGCCATTGCCGAAGATTGGCTGCAGTGGCTTAAACGAGACCATATTCCGGAGATGATCGCTACTGGCTGCTTTTCGGAAGCCACGGTCTTACAGCTGCTCGAGAACACCGACGAAGAGGGCGTTACGTATGCCGTACAATACCACGCGGCCACCCGTGCGGACCACGAACGCTATCTAGCTGAATTTGCCGCTGCCATGCGTCAAAAAGGCCTTGAAAAATGGGGAGACAACTTCATTGCTTTTCGTACCCTGATGCAAATTGTGGATTAGTCGTGCAAAAGCAAGTTTTTATTTTTCTACTATGAAAAAGCGGTGAAATTTGTCGCTCTTT
>CAZZLP010000166.1:0-3821 GCA_964654705.1 uncultured Chitinophaga sp. | reverse complement strand
CAATATGAAAATGCGTTTGCTGTTATTTTTTCTCTTGCTAATCGGTGCCAATGTTTTTGCACAATTCAATACCTCGGCTCCGCTTTCGTTCGATCCTAAAGTGGTCAAGGGTAAGTTGAATAACGGCCTTACCTATTTTATACGCGAGAATAAAAAGCCCGAGAAAAAGGTCGAATTGCGGTTAGTGGTAAAGGTCGGCTCCATTATGGAAGACGACGACCAGCAGGGATTAGCGCATATGGCCGAGCACATGGCCTTTAACGGCACGCGTAACTTTAAAAAGAATGATATTGTTTCTTATCTGCAAAATATCGGCGTTGAATTCGGCAATGACCTCAACGCTTATACCAGCTTTGACGAAACGGTCTATATTCTTCCTATCCCAACCGATCAGCCCGGTAATCTCGAAAAAGGTTTTCAGATCTTAGAAGACTGGGCCCATCAGGTAACCTACTTAGACGAAGACATCAATAGTGAACGCGCCATTATTTTAGAAGAAAGTCGCTTAGGAAAAAGCGGCGATGAGCGCATGTTCAAAAAAGTCTATCCCGAGTTATTCAAAGGATCCAAGTATGCGACTCGTTTACCTATCGGGGTCGATAGCATCATACAACATTTTTCTACGGATGCCATTCGCCGTTTTTATAAAGACTGGTATCGTCCCGATCTAATGGCCGTCATCGTGGTGGGTGACATTACCAAAGAAGAGGCTCTTCGCTACATCAACCAACATTTTAGCGGACTGCAGGCTCCTGCAACCGTTCGCGAGAGAACCTATGCGAACGTTCCTCCTTATTCGGCCAGCAAGGCCATGGTGGTCACCGATAAAGAGGCTACCGGTTACGAGTTCAGCATTAATTTTCCGGCCCGATCTATTAATCCCAGTCGTACGCAAGGAGAATACAGAAGTGACCTGATCAGAAACATCTATGTGTCGGTGCTTAATAATCGTTTTCGAGAGCTGACCCAAAAGGCAGACCCACCCTTTGTGTTTGCCGGTGCCGGGTTCGACAGCTATGCCAAGTTTCATGAGTCTTTCAGTATTAATGGTGCTACCGGTACTCAAGATGTTACGAAGGGTATCAATGCCACTCTAACGGAGATCGAGCGCGTTAAGCGATATGGATTTACGGAGCCCGAGTTGGAGCGAGCCAAAAAAAATATACTGGCCAACTATGAACGGCTTTGGAACAACCGAGACAAGACCGAATCGGACGTTTATGCCGATGAGTACATTCGTCATTTTACCGACGAAGAATGTGTGCCCGGTATCGATACGGAGTACGACTATGTAAAAACAATGTTGCCGGGTATCAAGCTGAGCGAGGTCAATGCGCTAACCGATTTGTATCGAAACAGCCAGTATTTGTTCTCGTATGTGACCGGTCCTGAAAAAGATGAAAAGAAAATGCTGCCTGCCGAATCGACCTTGTTATCGATGGTCTCCGCTTCGCGTGCCGATGATGCGAGCATCAAGCCTTACGAAGAAAAAGCCATTGCCGCTACCTTGCTGCGCGGGGAACCGCGCTCGGGCAAAGTGGTCAGCACTAAGAAGAATGCAACACTGGGCACCACCGAGTTAGTCTTGTCGAACGGCGTTACGGTAACGCTCAAAGCCACCGATTTTAAAAATGACCAGATCCTGCTTTCTGCCACGCGTTACGGCGGTCTTAGTAATTATGATATAAAAGATAAATACAGCGCCGAAAATGCCGCCATGATGGTGGGGGCCATGGGTTATGGAGAGTTTAGTCCTACTGACATGCGCAAGGCCATGGCAGGAAAATCGGTTACTTTAAATCCTTCTATTACGCAGTATAATTCGGGTTTCTCGGGTAGCAGCAGCAAAAAAGACCTGGAGACGATGTTTCAATTGATGAACCTGGCCGTGCTGGAGCCTCGAAAAGACAGTGCGTTATTTCGTTCGGTGGTTACGCGCAACAAAGCCCAAGTGGCCCTGCTGAGCGCCAATCCGCAGATCGCCTTTATCGATACACTCTATAAAGTTTTGTACGAGAACAATCCGTTGGCACCCACGGCCGTACCCAAAGCAGAAAATTTCGATAAGATCGATCTAGATCGTGCTATGACCATTTACCGCGAACGATTGGGCAATGTGGCTGGTCTGCACATGGTATTAGTCGGCAGCTTCGACGAAAAAGAAATGATCGCTCTGCTCGAAAAATATGTGGCCGGCTTGCCTGCCAGCGGTAAAGCATCGTTTACCGACAACAAGGTTCGCCCCTTTAGCGGTGTCAATAATTTCAGATTTAAAAAAGGAAAAGAAGATAAAAGTTTGATCTTGGGTATCTATCACGGCGAGGTTCCTTACTCGGAGACCACGGCCCTGCAAATGGCCGGTCTGAGCGAAGTAATGAACATTACCATCATAGAGGAGATGCGCGAAAAGATCCAGGGTATCTATGGCGGCGGTACCAATATTGAGTTAAGTAAGCTTCCGGTCGGTAATTTTCAGTTCGTGCTGCAACTGCCCTGCGGTCCGGCCAAAGTAGATACGCTCATTAGTACGTTCAATGCCCAGTTGCAGTCGCTGGCTGCCAATGGTGTCGATACCAGCTATATCTACAAGGTCAAAAAAGCCTGGATAGAGAAACATCGCGAAGACATCAAAAAGAATGAGTTTTGGTTGGGCGCGCTGCAGGATATTCACTTGGGGGAGCGTTCTGCCGAATATGTAGTCAATGCCGAAAAGTATTACAATGCTTTTTCGGTGGCTGACGTTAAAAAGGCGGCCGCTATCTTGCAAAGATCCAAGGGGCGTATGATGGCCATTCAAATGCCGGAGGCTCCTAAAGCGATTCCTGAAAAATCGGATAAAAAAGGATTTTAGTTGTAATATAGTCGCAAGAATGGCAAGGACAATCGAATCGATGATTAGACGAGTCTTGCAGTAGCGGGTAAAGTATACACTACTTTTTTGTGACAAGGCCCATAGTGGTCGTTTATTTTTTTAATTGCGGTACTTTTGTGTCTATGAACCCATGGATCGAACGATATCTTCAAGTGCTGGAGCGCGTAGGCAGTCGTTATTTTATTATTGCGGGGGCGGCCTTTCTTCTTTTTTATGTGTTACTACGGTCAAGAATCGCGCATAAGAAAATTCAACGCGCCTTTCCGGTCTTTAGCGATTATCGTCGCGAGGTTCTTTACTCTGTGGTTACCATACTGCTCTTTGGGCTTATCCCGATGCTGCTGATCTTTGATCCGGTCGTTCGCCCTTATACTACTTTGTATAACACGATCGCCGAAAGGGGCTGGCTTTATTACATCGGGGCCTTTCCGATCATGTTCTTGATGCACGACACCTATTTTTATTGGACACATCGGTTGATGCATCATCCTCGTTTGTTCCGGTATTTTCATTTGGTGCATCACCTGTCTACCAATCCTTCTCCGTGGGCTGCGTATGCATTTCATCCGCTAGAGGCGGTCGTTGAGGTGGGCGTCTTTGCAGTATTTCTTTTTACCATTCCGGTGCATCGTACGCACGTAATTCTGTTCTTTTTACTATCGATCATTTATAATGTTTATGGACATCTGGGTTGGGAGTTGTATCCCAAGGGATTCAATAGAACGCTGATTGGTCGCTGGATCAATACATCGGTCAGTCATAACCAACACCATAAATATTTTAAGGGTAACTATGGGCTTTATTTTTTATTTTGGGATCGGTGGATGAATACGCTGCGGGTGGATTATGATAAAGCATACGACGAGACCGTATTAAAATGAGAAGGGCCCTTCTAACTTTTTCTTTGTTCTTTTTTGTTGGCATCCTCGCTGTATTCTCTCAACAAATT
>CAZZLP010000165.1:0-3835 GCA_964654705.1 uncultured Chitinophaga sp. | reverse complement strand
GTTCTTTTTTCTGTTCTTTATTCAGCAAGGAGCTTACGACTGTTACACTGCGAGAGGCATCGAGCACATGCAGCACCCCATGTTCGTATTGAGGGGCGATCTTTACTGCCGTATGCATACGCGACGTGGTGGCGCCACCGATCAAAAGCGGTTGCTGCATCCCTCTTCTCTTCATTTCGTGTGCCACATGGACCATCTCGTCGAGCGATGGGGTAATCAGACCACTCAGTCCGACGATATCCACTTGTTCTTGCTGGGCTTTGTCCAAGATCTTATCGGCGGGAACCATCACCCCCATATCAATGATCTCGTAGCCATTGCATCCCAGTACAACACCTACGATATTTTTTCCGATATCATGCACATCTCCCTTAACGGTAGCCAACAGCACTTTGGGTGCACTTCCCTGTGAGGCCAGCGGATTATTCTTTTTTTCTTCTTCGATAAAGGGTGTCAGCCAGGCGACGCTTTTTTTCATAACACGGGCACTCTTGACCACCTGTGGTAAGAACATCTTTCCGGCTCCAAAGAGGTCGCCTACAACATTCATGCCTGCCATCAACGGTCCTTCGATCACATCGAGAGGACGGGGATATTTTACTCTGGCCTCTTCGGTGTCGGCATCTATGTGTTCGGTAATTCCATTGATGAGCGCATGCTTAAGTCGTTCCTCTACCGAAGCCGAGCGCCATGCCTCGCTTTTCTCCGCCACCTTGTCTTTTGCCTTGACGGTCTCTGCGAATGCGATCAGTTTTTCGGTGGCTTCGTTATTGTCATTGTTCCTGTTTAGGATCACCTCTTCGCACAGGTCGCGTAGCGTAGGCTCTATTTCGTCATAGACGGCTAGTTGCCCTGCATTGACAATTCCCATGTCCATACCGGCTTTAATGGCGTGATAAAGAAACACGGCATGCATAGCCTCGCGCACTGGTTCATTACCGCGAAAAGAGAACGAAAGGTTGCTAACGCCGCCGCTTACCTTGGTCAGTGGCATCTTTTGTTTGATGATCCGGGTCGCTTCAATAAAGTCTACTCCGTAGTTATTATGTTCTTCTAACCCCGTAGCCACGGCAAAAATGTTCGGATCAAAAATAATATCCTGCGGGTCATACCCTAGTCGGGTGGTCAGTAGTTGATACGCTCGTTCCGATATCTCTACCTTTCGCTGCATGGTATCGGCTTGCCCTTTTTCGTCAAAGGCCATCACGATCACTGCGGCGCCGAATCGCTGACAGATCTCAGCTTGTTGCAGAAATTTTTCTTCGCCTTCTTTTAACGATATCGAGTTGACGATACATTTTCCTTGTACACATTTTAGACCGGCCTCGATGATCTCGAACTTTGAACTGTCGATCATCAGCGGAATACGGGCAATATCGGGCTCGCTTTGTAGCAGATTTAAAAAAGTGGTCATGGCCAAAACCCCGTCGAGTAACGCATCGTCCATGTTCACATCCAGTATTTGGGCTCCGCTCTCTGCCTGCTGCCGGGCCACGCTCAGGGCTTCTTCGTATTTATTTTCGCGAATGAGCCGGGCGAATTTCTTTGACCCGGTCACGTTGGTGCGCTCTCCTACGTTCACAAAATTGGTCTCGGGCCGAATGACAAGAGGCTCCAGTCCGGACAAACGCAAAAAAGGAAATAGGGTTACAGGTTCTTGCATAATACAGTGTTGGTTGATGCAGTATTAAGTTAGGCGGTGGCAGGAATATTTTTTTCGACACGGGGTAACCGGCGGGGAACGATCCCCTTTACATGCTCGGCAATATGACGGATATGATCGGGAGTCGTACCGCAACAGCCTCCAACGATGTTTACAAATCCTTCGCGGGCCCAATCTTCCAGGTAATGGCCGGTGTCTTCGGGTCTTTCATCGTACTCGCCCATGGCATTGGGTAAACCGGCATTGGGATAAGCCGATACATAGCAGCTGGCCAGTTGTGAAAGCTCTTCGATATGGGGTCGCATTTCTTTGGCGCCGAGAGCACAGTTTAGACCTACGCTTAATGGCCGGGCATGCATTACGGATGTATAAAATGCCTCTAAGGTTTGTCCACTTAACGTACGTCCCGATGCGTCTGTAATGGTGCCACTGATCATGACCGGCAACGGCTCGGACTTGTGCTCATGAAAATATTTTTTGATGGCGTAAATGGCCCCCTTGGCATTGAGGGTGTCAAAGATGGTTTCTATTAGCAAAATGTCTACGCCCCCTTCTACTAAACCCTCGACTTGTTCGTAATAAGCGGCTACCACTTCGTCGAACGTTACAGCTCTGTAACCGGGATTGTTCACGTCAGGAGACAGTGACAGTGTTTTATTGAGCGGTCCGATCGCTCCCGCTACCCAGGCGGTCTTACCCGATCTTGTTATGGCTTCGCGTGCACAACGGGCTGCGGCAATATTCAGTTCTTTGGCTAGCGATTGCATTTCGTAATCGGCCATGGCAATGGTGGTGCTGCTGAACGTGTTGGTCTCGATAATATCGGCCCCAGCCTCCAGGTATTGTTTGTGTATACCGATGATGATCTCGGGCTGGGTAATATTGAGCAGATCGTTGTTTCCTTTTACATCACAGTGCCAATCTTTAAATCGCTCTCCGCGGTAATCTGCTTCGGTCAGTTTGTGTCGTTGGATCATGGTACCCATGGCACCATCGATTACTAAAATTCGTTGCTGAAGATGTTGTTCAATACGCGTCATGTCGGATAGGCTTTTGATTCCTGTTACGACGGACCGGTACTTGTTCGGGGATAAATCTGATAAACGATACGAAACAATAAAGTTTCTTGCCGTTTATTAGTTCAGTTAAGAGAGGCCGAACAATAAACAAATCCGCCCGTAAGAGTGGCAAAGCTACAATAGAAGGCTTAATTCTCCAAGTAATAGGGGTAACGGCTTACAGACCACTGATATAGCGGTCCAGGGGCAGTCGATTCTGCAGACTGCGGGCCAAGGTCATCTCGTCGGTGTATTCCAACTCGCCCCCAAAGGCTACCCCTCTGGCAATGGTGCTGATCTTGACAGGAACGTCCTTAAGCTTTTTCTGAATGTAGTAAACGGTGGTATCGCCTTGTATATTCGGATTCAGCGCAAAGATCAATTCTTCGATCTCCTCTTTTTTGACCCTTTCAATAAGGGTATTGATAGTCAACTGGTCAGGACCAATGCCGTCGAGTGGCGAAATGATTCCCCCCAACACATGATAAAGTCCATTGTATTGCTGCGTATTTTCGAACGCGATCAACTCTCGGATACTTTCGACCACGCACAGCAGCCCATGTTTTCGAGAAGCGTTCGAGCAGATCGTACAGGTATCCGCATCGGCGATATTGCCACAGCGTTTGCAGGTTTTGATCTCTCGCCGCAGCGTAGCGATCACTTCGCTGAATTGTACCACCTCTTCAGTGTCTTGCTTTAGCAGGTGCAACACCAAGCGAAGCGCCGTCTTTTTGCCGATGCCCGGAAGGGCTGCAAAGGCATTGACCGCATTTTCCAATAAGACAGAGGGTAGCTGCATAAAACAAAGATAGGGCTTGACTCAACGGTCGGTGACATCGATCTCGTACTCGTTGGTCCACCCCGGTTTGATGCTGATCTTTTTATCGATGGCTTGTGCCCGCTCGGGTTGCCGGCGGGTACCAAAAAATTGGCCGGTATCCCAGCGACCGTTCCCATTGGTATCATAGAGTATCCGAAGCTGATAGTCTCCGGGTACAAAGAGATCATCGGTAAAACTGGCCGCAACCAGTACCACGGTGCGAACCAATTTTTCGTTTTTTATCCATTGTAATACGGGTTTGGTGGTCAGGTCGAGTCCGCGCAGCCGGAGCTT
>CAZZLP010000164.1:0-3849 GCA_964654705.1 uncultured Chitinophaga sp. | reverse complement strand
CCAACGACCCTCTGATTATGAGTCAGATGCTCTAACCGTCTGAGCTAAGGGTCCGAGGGGGCAAAAGTAACTAAAAGCCAACATACCTCGTATGGGCTCGACCAAAGAGGTACTTATCTTTAACATATATTCGAACCGGATGCAAACAAGCTTTTTTCGTTTCGGTGGACTTTTGGCGTTGTTGGTCATTGCCATTGGCGCTAGGGTATCGGCGCAGGTTACGCGTATTGCCTTTGGTTCTTGCGCTCACCAGGACCGTCCGCAACCACTGCTTAAGCTGGCGGAAGCCTATCACCCCGATCTCTTTATTTTTTTAGGCGATAATATTTATGGTGATACCGATAACATGGATACGCTTCGCGCCAAATACCAACGCTGGGGGGCCAAGTCGGAGTACAAGCAGTTGGCGGCCTCTACCAGGATACTGGCTACTTGGGACGATCACGATTTTGGTCGCAACGATGCGGGCCGGCATTATCCATACAAAGAAGAATCAAAACAGCTCTTTCTCGATTTTTTTAAAGAGCCGCTAGAAAGCGAAAGAAGAAAGCACAAGGGAATCTATCACTGCGAATGGCTGGAGGCGGGCAATAAAAAGGTGCAGCTTATACTTTTGGACACAAGAACTTTTCGTGACAATGTGTTACCCTTCGACTCGAGCGCGGCATTGCCTCGAAAAAATTATTTTTATCCACTCGATTATAAGCCCCATACGAGTAACGACAGTACTCTTTTGGGAGAGGAGCAATGGCAGTGGCTGGCCGACCGCTTGCGACAACCGGCCGATCTGCGGATTTTTTGCAGCAGCACACAGTTCGGTATTGAGTTTAACGGATACGAGGCCTGGGCTAATTTTCCGCATGAACAAGATAGGCTTTGCCGCCTGATTCGTGATACGCGCGCAGAAGGGGCGCTGTTTATTTCGGGCGATGTGCATTACGGAGAGATCTCCCGGCTTCGTTCGCCTGGTATGTATCCTTTGTACGATATTACCTCGAGCGGTATTACTTCTGTATGGGATTATGCCACCCCCAATCGTAATAGGATAGAAGGACCGATCATGGATAACAACATTGGCTTGTTGACCATCCGTTGGGAAAAAGATCCTGTTATAGAGATGGAGCTGATCGATAATATGGATAATTCTCGCAGCTCGTACACCATCAAGCGAAGTCAACTTACGTTTATGTCTAATCCGGTCATTGCACACCGCGGGGCCTTTAAGAAAAACGGGTTTCCTGAAAATTCTATTGCCTCGTTGCGCGAAGCCATCCGACTTAATTGTGCCGGCTCGGAATTCGATGTGCGCATGACGGCCGATAGCGTCTTGGTCATCAATCATGATGCGCACTATCATCAACAAGACATAGAGACCACGCCGTATGCGACGTTGGCGGCACAGCCTCTTTCGAATGGCGAGGTGCTGCCTACTTTATCTTCTTACCTGAAAGCGGGTAAGCAAGAAAAGCCCACTACCCGATTAATTGTAGAGATCAAACCCACGGCGAGTCCCACGCCCGAGCGACTTCGCTTTATTGCCGAAATGGTGCTGCAGGCGGTGCGAGAGGCGGGAGTAGAAAGCTATGCCGAGTTTATTAGTTTCGATTACCAACAGTTGCTGGTGCTTAAGCAGCTCGACAAAAAATGCCGGGTTCATTACCTCAACGGCGATCGTTCGCCCGAGCAGGTCGCCAAAGACGGTATTGACGGGATCGATTATAATTTTTCGGTCTTTCAAAAAAACCCCGACTGGATTGCACAGGCCAAGCGACTAAAGTTGTTCTTGAACGCGTGGACCGTCAACGATATGGCCTTGCTGGACTGGTTTTTAGAGCAGGGCTTCGATTTTATTACCACCAACGAGCCCGAGTTGCTTTTTGAACGGATTCAGTAAGGTCGATCGGGGGCTAGACGGGGTCTGAATTTTCTTTTGGCAAAAAGCCCCGATTAGCTTACTTTTGTCTCTGTATTGAAGTAGGAAGGGAACGAAGTCGTTCCCTTCTTCTTTTTACCTATGGATCAAACAGCATTGATTATCAACCTACAAGAGAGGGCGGCCGCCCTGATCGGGGCCGAAAAGGACCTTTTTGTGGTAGAGGTCCGGATAAAGCCGACTAACAATATTAAGATCTATATTGATGGAGATCAAGGAGTTAGTGTTGATAAATTAGTATCATATAATAGAAAACTCTACCGCCAGCTAGAAGAGGAGCAGGTGTTCCCGAACGGCGATTTTTCGCTGGAGCTCTCTTCGCCGGGGCTGGATGAGCCACTAAAGTTGCACCGCCAATATGTTAAAAATATCGGTCGGCCCGTCGAAGTGGTCCTGAGTGACGGGTCAAAAAAAGAGGGCGTATTGCAAGCGGTAGGCGAAACACAGATCGAGGTGCTAGAGACCAAAGGAAAAGGAAAAAAGATGGAGATACATACCCATGTGATCGCCTTCTCTGAAATAAAAGCGACCAAAATTCAAATTAAATTTTAAAACAGAAACGGATCAAAAATTAGCCTTATGTCCAGTATTAATCTAATTGATGCTTTCCAGGATTTCAAAGACGCGGAAAATATCGACCGTCCCACCATGATGAAAGTGGTAGAAGATGTATTTAAGACCTTGCTCAGAAAAAAATACGGAAGTGACGAGAACTTCGACGTGATCGTCAATGCCGAAAAGGGCGACCTTGAGATCATTCGTCGCCGGATGATCGTAGAAGATGGCGAGGTAGAAGATCCGTTGGCGCAGGTGCCGTACAGCGAAGCGGCGAAGATTGAACCCGATTTTGAAGTGGGCGAAGAACTCTATGAAGAGATCGACCTGCTTGACTTTGGTCGTCGCGCCATTTTAGCGGCCAAGCAAACCCTGGCCAGCCGCATTAGCGACCTTAAGAAAAACGCACTGGCCAAAAAATATGGTGATCGCGTTGGCGACATTATCAGCGCAGAGGTATACCAGGTGTGGAAAAAAGAGATCTTGTTGCTCGACGAAGAAGGCAATGAACTGATTCTTCCGAAGAGTGAGCAGATTCCGCAAGATTATTTTAAGAAAGGCGAGAGTATTCGTGCGGTAATCAGACGCGTAGACATGAAGAATAACAATCCTGTCATTATTTTATCTCGTACGGCTCCCGAGTTCTTGGCTAAACTGCTCGAGATCGAAGTACCGGAGATCTTTGACGGACTGATCGTGATCAAAAAGATTGTGCGTGATCCGGGTGAGCGTGCCAAGGTAGCGGTAGAATCGTACGACGACCGCATTGATCCGGTGGGGGCCTGTGTGGGTATGAAGGGTAGCCGTATTCATGGAATTGTGCGCGAACTTAAGAACGAAAACATCGATGTTATTAATTATACCGCCAATACGCAGTTGTTAATACAGCGTTCTCTCACACCGGCACGTATTACAAGTATGGAATTGGATACCGAGGGTAAGCATGCCAATGTATACCTCGCTCCCGACCAGGTTTCTTTGGCGATCGGACGTCGCGGGGTTAACATTAAGTTAGCCTCTGAGTTGACCGGATACGAGCTCGATGTATACCGCGACAACGAAGGAGACGAAGAAGAATTCGATATCGATCTCGAAGAGTTCAGCGACGAGATCGACGGATGGGTCATTGATGAGCTCAAGCGGGTGGGTTGCGATACGGCCCGTAGCGTGTTGAACCTGACGGCCGATGAGTTGGAGCGCCGTACCGATCTCGAAAAAGAGACTATCAATGAGCTGCGTAAAGTGCTGAAGACCGAATTTGAAAAGGAATAAACGATCTCCACAATGGGGATCACTTTAAAGAAATAACCGATTGGAATGGCAGAATTAAAACTTCCCCGATTACTGGCAGCGGCCAAAGA
>CAZZLP010000163.1:0-3875 GCA_964654705.1 uncultured Chitinophaga sp. | reverse complement strand
GTCGAATTTTCCGTTGGCAAGTTGTTGCTTGTAGATGGCTTTGAGAACCTCCCCTCTTCTTTTTACAGAAGGCTTTGTAAAGCTTTGACGCTCACGAAGTTGAAGAAGGACTTTTGACTTTTCAAACTTCTTTTTGTACTTCTTGAGCGCCTTGTCGATGTTCTCGCAATCTTTAGAGTCAATGATGAGCATATTTGTACCTCTTTTGTTTGGAGGGGCGAAGTTAGGGGAATTTGATGATCCGAAAAAATTCTACTGAAGCGATTTTCCTTTGAGGGCGCCGGCCACGGCCTGGTCCATGACGCGCTCGGCATAGGGCCTGCTGAGCTCATTGAGCACCTCAATACGTCGCTGAATCAGATCTTTGTCTTCGAGGGTCAGCGACAGTTGAAGCGCCTGGATGGCCTCTGCGGTTTGCAACAACTCTTCAGGAGTTAGCAGAGAGGCGTTCTTGGCTATGAATTTTTCTGTTTGCCCCAGCAGCAATTCGCCCTCAGTTCTGGCTTCGGTAAGCGCCCTGGCCTTGATATCGCTGCCGGCATGGGTAATACTCTCGAGCAACATTCGTTCTACCTCTTGATCGGAGAGACCGTACTGCGGTTTTACTTCGATACTCTGCTCCACTCCGCTGCGCAGTTCTTTGGCCCTGACGGTTAAAATGCCGTCGGCATTGATTAGAAAACTAACCTCCACCTTCGGAAAACCCGCAGGCATGCCGGGAATACCCTTGAGATTGAATTCGGCCAGTTTTCGATTGTCGGCCACCAGGTCGCGCTCGCCCTGAAACACCGAGATACGCATGCTCCCTTGCCCGTCTTTTTGCGTGGTGTACTGTCTGCCTACCTTAAAAGGGATCTTGGTATTTCTTGGAATCAGCACATCCATTAATCCTCCCATGGTCTCTATACCCAGCGAAAGCGGGGTAATATCGAGCAGCAAAAGTTCTTTGTTGTTGCCTGCCAAAATATCGGCCTGTACCGCTGCTCCCAGCGCCACGACTTCGTCGGGATGCAGTGAATCATTGAGCGGACGGCCAAAAAAAGCACTGACTTCTTGCTTGACCAGCGGTACGCGGGTGGACCCCCCTACCATCACGACTTCGTCTATGTCTTTTGCCGATATGGCCGCATCTTGAAGTGCCTTCTGACAACAAGCAAGCGTGCGTTCTACCCAGGGGGCAATGAGCTTTTCGAAAGCGTCTTTAGTAAGCGACAGTGAGTAGCCTGCAGCCGAAACGGTAGCGGAGTGGCTATCGGTTAATTTTCTTTTTACTTCTTCGGCTGCGAGTCGTAGCGAGGCTGCCAGTGATGGATCTTCTTGAAGCGTTTTTTCGCTAAGTTGATGTTCACTTGCCCAATGCGCAACAATAGAACGATCAAGATCATCGCCACCCAGATAAGTATCGCCATTGGTAGAGAGCACTTCAAAGATGCCATTGCTGATACGCAGCACAGAGATATCAAAAGTGCCACCCCCCAGGTCGTAGACGGCAATGGTCTTTTGTTGATGCGGATCGGTTCCTAAGCCATAGGCCAGACTGGCAGCTGTGGGTTCATTGACAATACGAAGCACATCAAGACCGGCCAATTTTCCGGCATCGCGGGTGGCCTGCCGCTGTGCATCATTAAAGTAGGCCGGTACCGTAATAACCGCCTTACTGACCGGTGTCTTGAGCATATGCTCTGCCCGGCTCTTTAATTCTTGCAAGATCAAAGAGGAGAGCTCTACGGGAGAATAAAAACGATCGCCCATTTTTATTTTGACCAGGGTGTCTTCGTCTTCGTCTAATATGGTGTAGGCGTAATGCTGACGATGGTCTTTAATATCCTTGTACGATTTACCAAGCAGTCTTTTAACAGAAAAGATGGTTCGCTCCGGATGCGTGCGCAAAAAAGGCCGGGCCTGCTCTCCTACCAACACTTCTCCCTGCTCACCAAAATAGACCAGCGAGGGTACCAGCGCCAGCCCCTGTTGGTCGCGCAACACGACCGGTTGGCGGCTCTCGGGATGCAAAATGGCCACTAAGCTATTGGTGGTTCCCAGGTCGATACCAACGATCATCTCTGGCTGCTGCAGGCTGCCGGTGGCAATATTGATTCCGATTTTGGGCATAGGTATAACGCCTATTGAGCGAGCCGCAAAATTAATGCTTAATTGCTGTAGTGAATCGATTAAATGATTCCCTCGCTACCGTGGCAGCAAGATCACTTGCCCCTGACCCAGCAAGTAATAACCGGCGCTTTTTTCGTACGGATGTTGCGCGCCGTTCATCGAGGAAGCCACCAACCGACAACTATACACCCCGGCGGCCACGCGGTGCCCGAATTGGTTGGTGCCATCCCAGCGGAACGTAGTCGAGTTGTACCCCGATCGGATCGGCCCCAGTTGGTTGGCCGACACTTCTTTTATCAACTGTCCGTTGGCCGAATAAAGTTGTAGTCGAATGTCTTGCGGCAGCGATGAACCATACAAAGTAAAGCCGAACGTGGTGGCCACACTAAAGGGATTAGGAAAACTTCTGATGGTCAGATTGACCCTTGGCAAGGCGACCACAAAAGAGATCCTGTAATCGAATTGACCGGCCTTGTTGCCATTTTTATCTTTGGCGGCCACCACCAATTCGTACAAGCCGGGTGTTAACCAGGGTCTGAACTGTGCCACCGCCCGATTATCAGCGCCGGTGGAAGCAGCAAAAAAACGAAGGGTATCGTTTGCCGTAAAGTTAAAGCGACGGAGTTGCCCCGAAGGGTAACGTAACCACACCGTCATTAACGACGTGTCATCAAGCAGCATCCACCTGGATTCATCATGCAGCGAGATGCGGATATCGGGGTTGGGTAATACGGTATCGCGGTTAGCGATTCTCTTGCCATCGAATGTTACGTCGAGCAAGGGAGGTGTGCGATCGGGTCTTACGAATAAAGAACGGTAAGCCAGATTGTTGAAATGAAATTGCTCAGGCTGATTGGCAGCAGGATTGACCTCAAGAAAAACGGTATTGCTACCCGGTAGATTGGCGGTCGAGCATCGGGCTCCCACGCACAAGGTGTCTCCGGGTGGCAAGGGCCTATAACGAGGCAGGGGAACTACACGGGTATTATTCAAGGCGTCGGTGATAGTTAATCTAACCGCCATGCTATCGAAAGATCGCTCACTGATGTTCTCAAAAGCCACTCGATAATCGTAGGATTCTCCTTGCTCCACCGTATCTCTTACCCTCAGAAACAGCCCCGGTGAGAGCGCTCCCTCGGGCACAGACTGATGCGTAAGTCTCCAATGAGAGAGTTGAAAAGGCTTGTACTGTTGCCTGTCTTGCGTGGTCATCGACAATTGCAAATAAGGATAACGAAGGGCATCAACGGTAGACAAAGACAAACTGGTTTGATGTGGTCGGATCCGCTCCCGAAGCAAGTCCTTGTTGCCATTGGACTCCACCCCATATACATTCAGATACACCGAATCGGCACCCGTGGTTTCGCCCTGCCATTGCAATTGCTGCCACCCGCGAGCGGGTCCAAAGACAGGAGACTGAACAATACCCAAGGTGTCGATGGTACTAATCTCGGTAGAAAAAAATAATTGATCGTAGATCCCATTGCTGAACGAAAAACGCGGTGCAAAAAGCTGGGGCTGATTTTTTTTATAAACAAAGGCAAAGACGCGGTTGCGATTAAAGGAATCGATTAACGAAAATCCTTGATCTTTTAGTCGGTGGTATATAGAGTTGCCGATTCCCAACCATTGCTGGTCATTTTTCCAATCGGGTGCGTAGGCATTAGAAGGATAATTGGTCTCCATAATATTGCGAACGACCACATAATATCCATCGGGAATACTATCGAGGAACGCAACCACCCTTCTTCTAACGCCCGTAT
>CAZZLP010000162.1:0-3881 GCA_964654705.1 uncultured Chitinophaga sp. | reverse complement strand
CTCAAAAGCCTTTTGCTGCAGCTCCATTCGAACTGCCTTTTCTTTTTCGTAAAAATCATAGTTGCCACTGTAGCTGTGCAACTCTTGCTGGTAGAGTTCTACGATCTTATTGACCATACGGTTTAGAAAGTACTTGTCGTGGCTGACCATGACCACCGAACCTTTATAGTGAAGTAGGTATTTCTCGAGCCATTCGATAGAGGGAAGATCGAGGTGGTTGGTTGGCTCATCGAGCAACAGCAGGTCGGGTTGCTGCAAGATCATCTTGGCCAGCAGCACGCGCATTCTCCAGCCTCCGCTGAATTCTTTGTAAGGGCGTTGCAGGTCTTCGTTGGCAAAGCCAAGACCCTGTAAAACTTCTTCGGTGCGGTGATGGATGCTGTAGCCATCGAGCGCGTCCATCTCTTGCAGACAATCGCTGTACTGGTGCAATAGCTTCTCATCGCCGGTCTTTTCTAGCTCATGGCCGAGGGTTTCAATCTGTTTTTCGAGTTCGAGCACCCGAGCAAAAGCACCAAGCGCTACGGCCAAGATCGATTCGTTGGTGTCGAAACTAAGCAGGTCTTGGTGCAGGTAACCAATAGTGGTTCCCCGGCTTCTCTCTACCGTGCCCTTACTGGGTTGGTACTCGCCCACCAGTAATTTGAGCAGGGTAGATTTTCCGGTGCCGTTGTAGCCGATCAAGCCGATGCGCTCTCCCGGCTGTATATGCCAGGTAGCATCTTGCAAGATGGTCCTTGCGCCAAATTCGAAACTGATATTTTGTAATCCGGCCAGCATAGCAGAACGGGCGCAAAGTTACGCAGACTAAGCCGGTGAGTGACAACCATTTCTTATTTATTTTGTTTAAAGGGCATGATCGGAAAATCGCTCTTATTGGTTATGTTATTTTGCTGTTGCTTTTACAGCAAAGGGCAGAGCCGGTTTACCTTAAACGGCTATATCAAAGATTCGCTCACCGGAGAGGTGGTCTCCGGGGCATCGGTCAAGATCAACGGCCAAACCAAGGGTATATTGAGCAATCAATTCGGATTTTATTCCCTGACCCTGGACCCCGGCAGCTATGTGCTGACCTTTTCGCATGTTTCGTACCAGGTAAAATCCATTTCGATAACCCTTGTGGCCAACCAGACGCAAAACATAGAGATGGTCGCTCGCTCGGCTTCTATTCAAGAGGTAGTGCTATATAGCAAAAAAAGAGACGGAAACATTACCGCTGCCCAATTGGGAAAGATCGATCTTTCGGTGGGGCAAATAAAATCCATTCCGGTGCTGATGGGGGAGGTCGACATACTAAAGACCATCCAGTTATTACCGGGCGTACGTAATGCCGGTGAGGGGAATGCCGGTTTTTATGTACGGGGTGGGGGACCCGATCAAAATCTTATTTTGTTGGATGATGCCGTGGTGTACAATACAGGACACCTGTTCGGCTTCTTCTCGATCTTTAACGGTGATGCCATTCGTAACCTTTCGCTAATCAAAGGCGGCATGCCGGCCCAATACGGTGGTCGGCTTTCTTCGGTGCTGGACGTTGCCATGAAAGAAGGTAACGCCAATAACTATCAGTTCGA
Organism: uncultured Chitinophaga sp.; assembly: GCA_964654705.1. Taxonomy (GTDB): domain Bacteria; phylum Bacteroidota; class Bacteroidia; order Chitinophagales; family Chitinophagaceae; genus JJ008. The sequence goes on along the minus strand of CAZZLP010000162.1, from coordinate 2,307 downwards.
CGGAGGGATCGGATTGATCGCCTCTCGTTTCTCTGCACAGGGACCCATCGAAAAAGGAAAATCCTCCTTTATTCTGTCCGGAAGAAGAACCTATATCGATGCACTGATCTCGCCCTTTATTAGCAAGACCAGTAGTTTTTACGGGTCCGGTTATTATTTCTACGATCTTAATGCCAAGTTCAATCATCGCTTTTCAAAAAAGGACAGACTTTTTGTGAGTGGCTATTTTGGAAGGGATGTATTTGACTTCAATAACAATAAGCGCTCTTTCAGCACCAGTATTCCATGGGGCAATGCCACGGCTACCGTACGCTGGAATCATGTGTTTGGCCCCAAACTATTTGCCAATACCACCGCCGTTTTTAATAACTATCGTTTTCAGTTCTCGGCAAGACAAGACAACTTTTCGGTGGGGCTCAACTCTGGTATACGCGATTGGTCTGTCAAATCGGACATAGATTATTATCCTTTACCCGGTCACAAGTTAAAGTTTGGAATACAGACCACCCATCACCGTTTTTTGCCCAACGTCGCATCCGGAAGACAAGACTCTGTCGTCTTTGCGCCCAATAACGAAGCGGCCAAGTATGCGGTAGAAACTGCCCTCTATATTCAAGATGATTGGGAGCTCAGCGACCGTTGGCAGGTTCATTACGGGCTACGCTACAGCCGATTTACCCAAGTAGGTCCGTTTACACGTTACGATCGCGATGTATATGGAAACAAAATAGACAGTACGGTCTATGGTGCTTTGAGTTCGGTGGTCAGCTACGACGGGCTGGAGCCGCGGATATCATTTCGTTACGCACTTCGACCGGATCTCTCTTTCAAGGCATCAGTAAGTCGAAACATCCAATACATTCACCTGGTGTCGAACGCAGGAACTACGCTCCCGACCGATCTGTGGGTACCTAGTACTTATCGGGTAAGACCGCAACGCAGTTGGCTCTACGCAGCCGGTCTCTTTAAGAATTTTTTAGACAATGCCATAGAAACATCCTTGGAGGTCTATTACAAGAACATGCAAAACCAGATCGAATACCGGGAGGGGTATACGCCCTCGATCAGCGATCCGGAATCTGAATTTGTTTTCGGAAGGGGGTGGAGCTACGGTAGCGAGTGGTTTATCAATAAGGTCAGAGGGGTCTTAACCGGCTGGGTGGGCTATACGCTTTCTTGGACCTGGCGAAAGTTTCCCGATCTCAACGACGGAAAACGCTATCCCGCTCGCTTTGACAGAAGACACGACCTTTCGGTGGTCGGAAATTACACCCTTACCAAAAAATGGAAGTTAGGAGTCGTGTTTGTGTATGGGACCGGTAATGCCATTACACTCCCGGAGCGGTTTTATTTTATGAATGGAGTCCTTAATCAAGAGTACAGCCGTATTAACCAATATCGGATGCGGGCCTATCATCGTATGGATGTTTCCATGACCTATACCCCTGTTCCTAAAAGACCCAAAAAGATAAAAAGCCAGTGGGTTTTTAGCATTTATAACCTCTACAGCCGCTTTAATCCCTACTTTATTTACTTTGATCAGGAGGGGAGCATCACCACAGGAAATGTAAATGTATCGGCAAAGCAGGTTTCCCTATTTCCGATCTTGCCCTCGGTTACTTGGAATTTTAGTTTTTAACGGCGGCCGGATCTTCGCGATAAATAAACCGTACCAAGGCGTTCTGTTTTTCGTCTGCCCTCAGGTGAAGCTGGTATCTTTCTTTGCCGGCCATAATGACCATTAAGGCGGTATTGGGCGGAATGCTTCCCAGATTCTCTCCTACCATCACCACATCTTGAGTTGGCTTTTGTCGATCGACCAAAACCGATAACGATACAGCCTGCGTCTTTAGCATTTGCCGATAGACCACAGGCCTTTCATTTACATAGACAGAAATAGTATCGCCATCGATCTGCCCATTGTCGAAAAATTCGATCTGTACCGACCCGCTGTCCACTTCGATCTCTTTAAAGAGCTTGTTTATTTTGTTCCTGAATGCGACCGCAGGAGAGTTACGCGCGACAGCTTGCGTACTAAAACGATTCAGAACGACGGTGCCTGGTTCGCAGGTAGCTTTTCCATCTTGTGCCAGACCTCCGGCAGTAGACCAGACGCCCCTGATCTGCTCATCGGTCGTGTTACTGCCCGTTGCTTTGTGATAGGTAAGTCTGTATTGTTTGGTGCAAGGAATACAATTGGCGTTCAGCTGCTGTTGAATGATGCCGATCTCACTTAGCCATAGCGCCTGACTGTCTTTCTTGTAGGTGCCTACCAGATTTTTTCTAACAAAGTTGAGCGAGTCAGAA
>CAZZLP010000161.1:0-3909 GCA_964654705.1 uncultured Chitinophaga sp. | reverse complement strand
TTATTGAGGGTAGCAAGGCAGCGCAATACGACAATCTGTTGCCACAACTAAAAGCGTTGCTTCATGGCGAGACCGATTTTGTAGCCAACATGGCCAATGTCTGTGCCGCACTGAAAGAACAATTCGGATGGTTGTGGGTCGGTTTTTACTTGGTAAAGCAAGACGAATTGGTGCTGGGGCCCTTTCAAGGACCGATAGCCTGCACCCGAATAAAAAAAGGAAGAGGCGTTTGCGGGACTTGCTGGCAGCAAGAAGAGACCATAGTGGTAAAAGATGTGCATACATTTCCTGGTCATATCGCATGCAGCAGCCTGTCCAGGTCCGAAATAGTGGTGCCGCTACGGTTGAATGACCAAGTTCTCGGCGTACTGGACGCAGATAGCGAACAACCGGCCGATTTTGATGATACCGACAAGCAATACCTGGAGGCGGTCGTTCAGCTTTTAATGGATAACTACAAGGATCGGTAAATATGAAAGGTACCCTTACCGAAGATTGCGAAGCATATCGTCTGTCATGGCATCCAGATCGTATTCGTGTTGCCAGCCCCAGTCGTTACGGGCGGCACTGTCATCGATGCTTTGCGGCCAGCTATCGGCAATTGGTTGGCGATAATCGGGCGCATATGTTATGGTAAAGGCCGGGAGCTGACGCCTGATAGAGGTGGCGATCTCGGACGGAGAAAAACTCATCGCCGATACATTGTACGAGGTGCGAACGGCGACCTTGTCGGCAGGCGCCTCCATGAGTTCGGTCGTAGCCCGGATAGCATCTGGCATATACATCATGGGCAAATAGGTATTCTCCTTTAAGAAACATTGGTACGATTGGTGGGCGAGAGCCTCGTGGTAGATCTCAACCGCATAGTCGGTGGTGCCCCCGCCCGGCTCCGATTTGTAAGAGATCAAACCCGGATAACGGATACTGCGTACGTCTACCCCATATCGCTGCCAATAATAATGACACCAAAATTCACCGGCATACTTGCTGATTCCATAAATAGTGGTGGGCTCTATGATGGTTTGTTGCGGACAATTGACACGCGGCGAAGTGGGACCAAAAACGGCGATCGAAGAGGGCCAGAATACTTTTTGCAATTTTTCTTCTCGCGCAATATCCAAAACATTGAGCAGACCCTGCATGTTAAGATTCCAGGCCAAAGACGGATTTTTTTCTCCGGTAGCAGATAAAATGGCTGCCAGCAGGTAGATCTGGGTAATGTTCTGACGAATGACCTGTACATGCAACATTTCTTTGTTCATGACATCCAACGAAACATAAGGCCCGGTACCGGCCAACAAAGGATTTTGCTCGCGCAAATCTGATGCGACTACTTGGGAGGCCCCATAAATTTTTCGAAGTGCCAGGGTAAGCTCTACCCCGATCTGCCCCGAGGCACCGATAACCAGAATTTTCTCTTTGTGCATGGCCGGAATTTATTTGGCAAACTTACCACTACTTTTGTAACATGACGCCGCTAGTACGACCACTGTTTACCGGACAAACTTTTGGGGAGCACTCCTTTTTTCTGCTGGCAGGCCCCTGTGTGGTAGAATCCGAGCAACTGATTATGGAGACGGCCGCCACGCTTCGGGAGATCTGTGCCCGCTTACAAATTCCCTTTGTATTTAAAGCGTCGTACCGTAAGGCCAACCGCTCGAGCGCTAGTTCTTTTACCGGTATCGGAGACCTGCAGGCGCTGGAATTGCTGCAACAAGTACGCTCCAAGGTAGGGGTGCCGGTAGTGACCGATATTCACACGGCCGAAGAAGCGGCACTTGCGGCCCGCTATGTGGACATGCTTCAGATTCCTGCTTTTTTATGCCGTCAAACCGATCTGCTCGAGGCCGCCGGCCGTACCGGAAAGTTCATCAACATAAAAAAAGGGCAATTCTTAAGCGGCCCTGCCATGAAATTCGCCGCTGAAAAAATTCAAAATACGGGCAATAATAACGTGCTACTTACCGAAAGAGGTACCACTTTTGGCTACCAAGACCTCGTTGTTGACTTCAGAAATATTCATTTTATGAGAGCACTGGGATTTCCGGTGGTCATGGATGTAACGCATTCACTACAGCAACCCAATCAACCGGATGGTGTAACAGGCGGGCAACCTGCTTTAATAGAAACACTGGCCAGCGCCGCCATTGCCGCCGGGGCAGAGGGTTTGTTTATTGAAACACACCCCGACCCAGCCAAGGCCAAGAGTGACGGGGCCAATATGCTGCGTTTGGATAAAATGGAGTCCCTATTGACAAAACTGGTCAGGATACGAGCAGCGATTACCTGAGATCCTCTACGTTTATACCCGGGTATTTTGCCTTATCGAACGCAAAGAGTGCGTCAGCAGCAGGAACATTAGCTTTCATACTGTTTACCGTATACGAATAACGGTTGCCCGCATTTTCGAGTACACGGGTATTATACATGGTCTTGGCCGTCTTATCGATCAGCAAAAACACGGTATGAAAATTCTTTGATTTATCGATAGGAGTTAGCTGTATCTCTTGCACCAGCTTGGCACCGACTTTCTTTTCGCCGTTGAGCACATAGAGAAAATCCTTATCGTAAAAGTTAGAGAAAAGTTTTTGAGGGGTAATCGTTCCACCAGAGACATCGAGGGTACTGATGGTTACCTCGTTGGCAGAGCGATCAATATTCCAAATGGTGGTGCCGTTGCAGATAATTTCTTGCCCGCTAAAGCTCAGACGATACTTGGTGCCCTTCATGGTGATGGTACCTGTCTTAGAAGATAAAACCTTGCCAGCAGCATTCTCTATTTTGTAGGTAAAGGCCGCCTGTACGGTAGCAAAGGATTTGAACTTGGCGCTTACGGCATCCAGGATCTTTTTAGCCTCCGGATCGTTGCGAGTACCGGTCTTGGCCTGTGCAAAAAGCGAACCGCTTTGCAAAAAGGCCACCATAAGAAAGAGAAAAGCGTTTTTCATGCAGGTTATTTGCGTGAGGTACGAGTGGCGCGAAGATATACCAAAACGAGAATTAGACGAATTCAAAACGCTTGTCTTTCTAAGACCTTCTGACTTAACAAGATGCTAACAAGATTTAGGAGCCGAGCTGGTCTAGGTGCCGCTGCAGGTCGGCTTCGGACTTAACGAGCACATCGCGGGGCTTGCTGCCCTGGGCAGGCCCGACAATTCCGGCAATCTCTAATTGGTCCATAAGACGGCCGGCCCTGTTATAGCCCAGTTTCATGCGACGCTGCAACAAAGAGGTAGAACCTGTCTGGTGCTGCACGATCAGACGAGCCGCATCATCAAAGAGAGAATCGCGATCGGCCATATCCATCTCCCGCCCTTCCATTTCTTTTTCGTCTACATACTCGGGCAATAAAAACGCCTGGGGGTATCCCTGCTGCTCACTGATAAAGTCGACGATCTGTTCTACCTCGGGCGTATCCACAAAAGCGCATTGCAAACGGGTCAGCTCTCCATGGTGCGAGATAAGCATATCGCCCTTTCCGATCAACTGCTCGGCACCGCCGGTATCCAAAATGGTACGAGAGTCGATCTTCGAAGAGACCTTAAAGGCAATGCGGGCCGGAAAGTTAGCCTTGATGGTGCCAGTAATGATATTGACGGAGGGTCGCTGTGTGGCAATAATGAGATGAATACCGATGGCACGCGCCAATTGCGCCAAACGAGTAATGGGCGTTTCTACTTCTTTGCCTGCAGTCATGATCAGATCGGCAAACTCATCGATGACCAACACGATGAACGGCAAGAACTGGTGTCCCTTTTGCGGATTGAGCTTTCTTTTAATGAATTTCTCGTTATACTCCTTGATGTTTCGGGCACCGGCCTCTTTGAGCAGGTCATAGCGGTTATCCATCTCAATACAAAGTGCATTGAGCGTATGGATCACTTTTTTTGTATCGGTAATAATGGCATC